>DATIXC010000024.1:0-7796 GCA_035518995.1 Methanomassiliicoccales archaeon
GGCCGTCGAGCCCATCCTCGGCCAGGCCAAGGAGCGCTTCGACAACGGGGCCTACTTCGAATCTTTCGCATTGACCACCAAGGGCGCCGACGACCTCAAGGGCCAGCTGGACCTGGTCGCCCGCCGCCAGTCCGAGCTCAAGGAGCTGGAGAAGGACGTGTCGGAGCTGGAGAGCGAGGGCGTGGCCGGCACGGCCACGGAGCTGGTGGAGCAGGCCAGGCGGAGCATCGCCGCGCTGGACTTCGAGGCGGCCACCCTGAACCTGAGGAGGGCGAGGGAGGCCACCAAGGAGGCCAAGGAGGCCATCCATGCGGAGCGCGTGAAGAACCTCGAGAACATGTGCATGGTGGCCGAGGAGCTGAAGGTCGGCAAGTCGAGCGTGCCCAAGGTCGTCAGGGACGTGAGCCGCCTCCGCGCAGAGGGCAAGAAGGTGGACCCCAAGCAGCTCCGGGACGCGGTGGAGGCCATGGGCGAGCTCATGCGCAAGAAGCTGGAGGGCCGCATCGAATCGGTCAGGGTGGACCTGGCCGAGGCCTCGCGCAAGGGCATCGGCACCACCGTCTCCAAGGACCTGCTGGCCAAGGCGGAGGCGCAGATGTCCGAGGGCAAGTGGCGCGGCGCGGCCAACTGCGTCATCGAGGCGGAGCGCTCCATCGGGCTGGCGGAGGAGGAGCAGCATCGCTATCTCCAGCAGAGGACCAGGGTGGAGGCCAGCATCGAGAACGCCCGGCGCAACGGCCTGGAGCTGACCGAGGCCATCAGGCTCTACCGCGAGGCGGAGAAGGCCAAGGAGAAGGACCACGCCGAGGCGGCCCGGAGGATGAGCCAGGCCGTGGAGGCGGCGAACAAGGCGGCGGAGGAGTTCCTCCCCGACATCCAGCTGGACCTGGACTTCGTAGGCAAGCTCGCCGCGGGGCAATGGTCCAAGGCCAGGCTCAACCTGAGCAACAGGTCCAAGGCCATGGCCAGGGACGTGGAGGTCTCCATCTCGGGAGGGATGGAGATGCGCGGCTTCGCCCCCCTGCCCAAGCTCAGAGGAGGCGAGAGGCATAGCCTGGATGTCGAGGTGCGGCCCAAGGCGGGAGGCGTGGCGCGCGTGACGTTGTCCCTTGAATGCCGCCCGGTGCTATCCAACGACAAGGTCGGGTACGACTCCGAGTTCGAAGTGGACGTCTGATCAGCAGCGCTTGAAGCGGCAGACCTTCTCGACGGCCATGACCAGGGATGCGTCCCTGACCATCGACCTCAGCGCCTCGATGTCCTGGGACATGGAGCGGTCCTCTTCCAGGGCGGGTACCCTGGAGCGCACCACCTCCCTAGCGGCCTGCACCCCCCTCCCGGGAAGGAACTTGGCGAACTCCAGGCCCTGGCAGGCGCATAGCAGCTCGATGGCCACCACGCGCTCGGTGTTCTCCACCACGTCCATCAGCTTGAGGGCGGAGACCGACCCCATGGAGTTGAAGTCCTCCTGGTTGGCGGAGGTGGGTATGGAGTCGGCGCAGGCCGGGAAGCACTTGACCTTGGACTCCGAGACCAGGGAGGCGGCGGTGTACTGAGGGATCATCATCCCCGACTCCAGGCCCTTGGAGGAGGTCAGGAAATGGGGCAGATGGGAGAGCTTCCCGTCCACCAGGCGGGCGACGCGCCTCTCGGAGAAGGAGCCGATGACGTGGGCCGCCAGGGTGGCCTGCTCCAAGGCCATGGCCACCGGCATGCCGTGGAAGTTGCCACCCGAGATCACGTCGCCGTCCTCGAAGACCAGGGGGTTGTCCACCGAGCTGTTCATCTCGACCTCCAGCACCCTCTTGGCCTGGAGGAAGGCGTCGAGGCAGGCGCCGAGCACCTGCGGCGCGCACCTCAGCGTGTAGGCGTCCTGCACCTCGTGGGGCACGTTGGCGTGCGACTTCAGTATCTCGCTGCCCTCGAGAAGGGCCCGGAGATTGGCGGCCACGGTGACCGCCCCGAAGTGCGGCCGGGCCTGGAGGACGCGAGGGTCGAAGGAGCGGGCCGTGCCCTTGAGCGCCTCGAGGCTCATGGTCACCGCCACCTCGGCGGCGTCGAGGGCGCGCATGGCCCTGTGCAATGACAGGGCGCCGATGGCGGTCATCATCTGCGTGCCATTGATCATGGCCAGGCCCTCCTTGGCCTGCAGCACGGTCGGGGCGAGCTCCGCGGCGTTGAGGGCCTCGTTCCCTGGTACCCTCCGCCCCTGGAAGAAGGCCTCGCCCTCGCCGATCATGACCAGGCCGATGTGCGCCAAGGGAGCCAAATCGCCGCTGGAGCCCACCGAGCCCTGGCGCGGCACGACCGGATGCACCCGGCGATTGAGCATCTGGAGCAGGAGGCCGACCATCTCCAGCCTTACGCCCGACCTGCCCGTGGCCAGGGCATTGGCCCGAAGGAGCATCATGGCCCTCACCACCTCCTCCGGCAGCGGCTCCCCGACGGCGCAGGCCGAGGACCGTATCAGGTTCCTCTGCAGCTCGAGCACCTTGTCCGGCGCGATGACGGTGGTGCGGAACTCCCCGAACCCGGTGTTCACGCCGTAAGTGATGCGCCCCCTCTGCACCACCGACTCGAGCGTCCTCCGCCCCGCCTCGATGCGCCGCTCGGCGTCGGAGCCCAAGGCAACCTCGGCCGCGCCCAGTGCCACCGCCACGACGTCCTCTACGCGGAGCTCCCTGCCGTCTACCTCCACCCTCATGCTCCCGCCTTGCTATGCCATGAGAATCCGGGATAGAAAAGAATGATGGTCGGGGCGTGCGCCCGACCTTCCTACTTGCTTGTCATTATCCCTTCACCGGGGCGAACTTGTACCCGTAGTAGATCACTCCGCCCGGTCCGTCCTCGCCTATGCGCCGCAGCGTGGCCTTCACCCTCATGCCGATCCTCATGTCCTTGGGATCGACGTCGATGACCTGCGAGGTCAGCATGACCCCCTCGTCCATCTTGACCATGGCGACCACATATGGCTTGAGGATCTCGAACTGGCTCGGGGCCTCGTGCACCACCGTGTAGGTGAAGACCTCGCCCTCGCCCTTGAGGTTCATGCACTCCATCTTGCCGATGGACTTGCGATGGCAGACGCTGCACACCCCCCGGGGAGGGAAGAAGACCTTCCCGCAGTTGCCGCAGCGGACCGCCTTGAGGTTGTAGCGCGAGGGATTCTCCCTCCAGAAGCGCGCCGTCGCCATCTAGGCCACCTCCAGCAGGCTGACGACGACCGTAGCCCCGGTGCCTCCGGTGTTCTGCGCCAGCCCCAGGGTGGCATCGGGCACCTGCCTCCTGCCCGCCTCGCCGCGCAGCTGCTGCACCAGCTCCACTATCTGGGCGACTCCGGTCGCCCCGAAGGGGAAGCCCCGCGCCTTGAGGCCTCCCGAGGTGTTCACCGCCACCTTCCCCCCGAGCGCGGTCTCGCCGTCCATGGTGGCCTTGCCGCCCTGCCCCTTGGGGAAGAAGCCCAGGTCCTCGATGGCCAGTATCTCGGCGATGGAGAAGTTGTCGTGCACCTCGGCCACTTGCACCTGCTCTGGGGTCTTCTGCGCGAAATTGAAGGCCCTCCGGGCTGCGATCTGCGTTGCCTGAAAGCTCGTGATGCTCGCCCGGGAGTGCAGGGCCAATGTGTCAGAGGCCTGGGTGGAGGCCGCGATCCTGATGGGCTTGGTGGTGTAGCTCCTGGCCCGGTCCATGGAGCAGAGGACGACCGCGGCCGCGCCGTCGGAGAGCGGGGCGCAGTCGAACATCCCCAGCGGCTCGGCCACCGGCTGGGCCTTGAGGACGGTGGCCAGGTCAATCTCCCGCTGGAACTGGGCGTTGGGGTTGAGCGCGCCGTGCTTGTGGTTCTTCACCGCCACCTGGGCTATCTGCTCCCGGGTGGTGCCGAACTCGTGCATGTGCCTCCGGGCGATCATGGCGAAAAGCGAGGCCAGGGTGGCCCCGAATACCACCTCCCACTGCTGGTCCGCGGCCGATGACTGTATCTCCGTGGCCATGACGTCGCCCACGTCGGTCATCTTCTCGGCACCGCCGACCACCACGATGTCGTGCATGCCCGAGGCCACGGCCAGGTAGCCCTCTCGGAAGGCCAGCCCTCCGGAGGCCCCGGCGGCCTCGATGCGCGTGGCCGGGATGTTGTCCCGAGCCAGGCCGGAGTAGTCAGCTATCAGCGCGGCCACGTGCTCCTGCTCGATGAAGCGGCCGGCGGACATGTTTCCCACGTACAATGCGTCGATGTCCTCGGCCGCCAGCTTGGCGTCCGCGACAGCGGCCAATCCGGCCTGCATGCCCAGGTCCCGGAAGGACATGTCCCAGAGCTCCCCGAACTTGGTGCCGCCGATGCCGATTATCGCCACGTCCCTCATGCTACCTCCTCCTTGACGCGGATCTTGCCGCGGAACTTGGCGTAGGTCGCGTAGTCGATGAGCCTTTTCTCGTTGACGTAGTGCGACACGAGGGGCGCGGCGGACCTGTCCAACCTGGAGATGTTGCCCGTCACGGTGATGTCGAAGCCGTCCGCCCCGGCGCCCGAGCCGTAGGCGACGACGAAGATACGTTCCCCTGGCTGGGCGACATCCAGCACCGCCGAGAGGCCCAAAGGCACCGCCCCGGAGTAGGTGTTGCCTATCTGCGGGGTGAGCAGCCCGGCCTCGATCTGCTTGTCGGTGAACCCGAGCATCTTGGCCACGCGCTGAGGGAACTTGCCGTTGGGCTGGTGGAAGACGGCGTACTGGTAATCAGCAGGCTTGGAGCAGGTGTTCTTGAGCACCAGCTTGGCCGCCGAGGCCACGTGCTTGAAGTAGGCCGGCTCGCCGGTGAATCGGCCGCCGTGGGAAGGATAGTCCTGCCCCTCCCTCCTCCAGAAGTCGGGGGTGTCGGTGGTGAAGGAGCTGGTATGGTTGATGACCGCTATGATGTCCTTGGCACCGATGAGGAAGCCCGCGCCGCCGGCCGAGGCCGAGTACTCCAGCGGGTCTCCGGGCGCGCCCTGCGACGTGTCCGCGCCTATGGCCACCCCGTACTTCACCATGCCCGCGCCGACCAGGCCCATGCACGTCTGGATGGCGGCGGTCCCGGCCTTGCAGGCGAACTCATAGTCCGCCACCGTCATGTCGGTGGAGCAGCCGATGGCCTCGGCCACGATGGTGCCCGAGGGCTTGACCGCATAAGGGTGCGACTCCGATCCCACGTAGAGGGCGCCTATGTCCCGCGGGTCCACCTCGGGGACGCGCCTCATCATGTTCCTGGCTGCCTCGGTGGCGATGGTGATGACGTCCTCGTCCGGGGCCGGGACCGACTTGCTGTAGATCATGAGGCCCTTGGACATGGCGTCCCCGTCCGACCCCCAGACCCTTCCGATCTCCTGGGGCGTGATCCTGTACCTCGGCACGTAAGCGCCGTAGCTGACGATTCCGACTTCCATGCAATCCTACTCCACTTTCTCCAGGCGCTCCACGAGCGCCGGCAGGGAAAGATCCGTCCTGATGAGAGGTATGCCCTCTAGGGTGGCGAGCCTGACCGCAAGGTCGTCCACGTGCTCCGGCTTGTGGTACACGACCATGGCGGGCTTGAGGGGGTGGGCGCGGATGGCGATCATGGGGGAGCGGCCGAACTTGACGCCCGTGAAGATCAGGGCGCGCTCGCTGCTCCATCCGTAGATCTTGAGGTAGTCCGTCGAGCTCAGGGAGGTGATGGCCTTCATGGAGTCGATGATGGTGTAGCCGTGCACGTCCCTCTCCAAGGGCACCTGCCGGTTAAGGCTAGCACCGGAGACGATTTCGACGAACTCCGAGGCCACGATCGAGTGCTTGAACTCCTTGATGCTGATTATGCTCTCGCTCTTCTCCCCTAGGGAGTAGCGCTTGAGCACCCTCCCCCCGGAGGCTTGGTCGATGTCCAGGAGCCCGTCGACGATGCGACGGATGATGACGATGCCGGGCGACTTCCTCCTTCCCGACTCGTAGTCGCTGATGACCGAGGGCGAGACCTTGAGCTGCCGGGCCAGCTCCTGCTGGGAGACTCCGAACTCCTCCCTCCACTTGCGGATGGTCTTGCCCGCCTCCGCGGAGAGGGTTATCTCGCCAGCTATCTTCTCCCTGAGCTGTTCCCGCATGTGGGGTCGAGAAGCTAGAGCGTATTTAAATATGTCGTATACAGCCTACGACTATGCACGTAGAACATGGATGGGGGCGAACGGTTTTCGATATCCTGGAGCATCAGTTAAATACTTCGGCCGACTAGTCACGAACGATGCCTTTGGACGACGTGATTCAGGACTTCTACATGCGAGATAGGACGCGCGTCTTCCGTGATCGCAGGGAGGCGGGAGGTGCGCTAGCAGAGTCGCTGTCGTCCTACGCATCGACCGACGCCATCGTCATGGCCATTCCATCGGGAGGTGTGCCGGTGGCCGCCGAGGTCTGCCGACTGCTTCAGCTCAAGTTGGAGGCAGTGGTGGTCCGCAAGATCCAGTTCCCCCAAGACCCGGAGGCGGGCTTTGGGGCGGTCGGGCCGGAAGGCACTATCGTCCTGAACGACTACTTGATGCAGTCATCAAGGATGTCCCACGTCGTCACTGAGGAGCAGATCGCCAAAGCCAAAAGGGGGGTCGAATTTCGTGAGCAACTGTTCCGCGGGGGCGAGCCCTATCCTGATATGAAAGGCAAGGCCGTGATCCTAATCGACGACGGACTGGCCTCTGGCTTCACCATGCTGGCGGCGATAGGATTTGTCAAGTCCAAGGGCGCCAGGAAGGTCGTTGTCGCAGTGCCGACCGGCTCGGAGAGGGCGGTGGAGCTGGTGCTGGAGAAGGCGGACGAGGTCCACTGCCTTAATATAAGGAGCGCCCCGTTCTTCGCGGTGGCTGACGCATACAAGTATTGGTATGATGTGAGCGAGGAAGAAGCGTTAGCTATACTAAGAGCTAGTGTATAACGCGCCAAGTATGCCAGACTTTGATAATGATAGATATTTTATACTCTAACGGATTTAGCCGGAATACTCCATCGGGTCTGTGGGGTAGCTTGGTCCATCCTAGATGGTTCGGGACCATTTGACGCCAGTTCAAATCTGGCCAGACCCACCATCAATTATATCCAATTACATCTGTCTCCCTTCAAAGGTTCACAGCTTCTTGCTGAAATGGATCCATATCCGACTGCCAATACAACAGTGGTTACCCAAGCTAGATTGGGCAAAAAAGAAGAAACCTATCACATCGACCGATGGAAGGTGGCTTAAGCTACCTTCTTTCCAGCATCATATGTAGGGCTTTGATTCCACACCTCGATAGGAGTCAACAACCACAAGCCCTTGAGGTCGAATTTCATGGCTTTGAACACGCCAGCCATTTTTTCGAAAACAGGACCTGACGCCTGGTGGTCCTTAACCTTCGCTTTGATCTCATACGATTGATAACCCTTGCTAACCAGTACCGATACAAGGGTACCTTCCTTCTGAGCCACCTTCAAATTCTCTCCCGTCCTCTTCATGAAGATCTCACCGATGAAAACGGTCTCAGGGTCCAGAGTTCCAGAGCCTCCTACATTGATTAGGTGCACATCTCCCGTCGATGACCTCGTTCCCAGAACCTTCGCCGCTGTCTTTTCATTCATCAGAGCCATGACTTCGTTTGGCAATGCCACCATGTATCCACCTCATCAAAGGAAAAGGATGGTTTGATATATGCCTATTACTTTTTAATACTACAGTATTAAGAGTGGCAAGAATGGAAAGTACCGCGGAGCGATTGGACCGATTAGAGAAGGAAGTTGATGAGTTACTTGAGGTTGGATCTCCTC
>DATIXC010000025.1:0-5033 GCA_035518995.1 Methanomassiliicoccales archaeon
TCTTCGAGATCGTCCTCATTTTGACGAGCAACTTCAAGGCGTCGATCAACCTCACTGGAGTGGTTATCCCTCTGGCGGTCTCCATCTACCTCCTGATCCGAAAGAAGGTGTCCGTCCGTCACGCCGCCGTCGCCGTGGGCCTGGTCGCCCTGGTGGCGATGCCATTGGTGGTGTTCAAGGGCGGGCAGGTGGCCATTGATTTCCCTTGGTGGCTGCTGCCAGCGGGACTCGCGGCGGCTCTGTCATGGCTGCTGGTCGAGGGGGACCTGGAAAAGGCCCTGCCATTGGCCTACGTCGCAGGTTGCATGGGCATGCTGCTGGGCGGCGATATCCTGCGGCTGATCGTGGAGCCCAGGGACCTGACCGTCATATACCTCGGGGCCAACGGTCTGCTGGACTTCGTCTTCCTCGGAGGGGTGATCGCCTGCGGGATACTGGTGGCAGGTTACGCGGCAGTGCCCGCGGCCAGGAGGCTCGCGGCCCGGACCCGCTTGAAGGAAGGGTCGTAGGCTGGCATGCCGCACGCATGGCGATGTGCCTTCCATAGGGCGATCTCGGCAATATCTATATGGCCCCGAAATGGCATTCGGGTGCGGGGAATTAGGTGACGGTTGTCAGCATGGAAGATGTAGTCCTGGCGCTCCAGAATACACTGGGGAAGAAGGGCATGTCCTCCGAGGACATCGAGAAGCTCGCCGAGTACCTCATGTCCTTCTTCGGCTTCACCGACGAGGTCATAGACAACCGGCTGACCTCCGAGGACCGGGACGTCTTCTACATGCTGGAAGAGGAGGGCTTCCTCACCACCACCCAGGAGGAGGTGCACCTGAAGAAGGGGAAGCTCTGGCGCATCCACTACTGGATTCTGAAGAAGGACCAGATCCTCAGGCTGGCCAGGCGCGAGGAGGAGAAGCTCAAGTCCCGGGACGAGTGCTCGGCGGTCTACGACGAGATTTCCGACAACGTCTGGACAAATCATCGTGAGGTCGATGACAGCGAGCCGGACTGATTCTGGTTGCGAATGATTTAATAGCACCATCCCATTAAAGCGAACCGGAGCGCATGGCCGACCTCACCCCTTGGTTCATCTTCGCCGTAATCGTGACCTTCTGGGCGGCGATCATCATCGTCCTCAGGCGGAAGAAGCTCCTGGCGAACAAGGGGGTGAGCCCCTATGGCCCTTTCATAATGTGGAGGACCGAGGGAGGGAAGAAGTTCATCGATTGGCTCTCAAGGCCCGAGAGGTTCTGGAGGGCCTACGCCGTGGTGTGCAAGGTGCTCTGCATGGCTGTAGCCATATTCATCATGGCCCTCCTCATCTGGGAGGCCACCATCGTCCCGCGCATCCCTGCCGATCGCGCTCCCACCCCTCAGATGATGCTCGGCATCCCTGGCATCAACCCGGTCATTCCCATCGTGTATGGCATCATCGGCTTGGCCGTGGCGATAGTGGTGCACGAGTTCGCCCACGGCATTCTCACCCGAGTGGGCAAGATGAAGATCAAGGCCCTAGGCCTCATCCTCCTCGTCGTGCCCATGGGCGCGTTCGTCGAGCCGGACGAGCAGCAGATCGCCAGCGCGGACCGCAAGCGGCGCACTAGTGTCTACGCGGCCGGGCCCGCCACCAATGTGTTCGTGGCCTTGCTCTGCGCCTTCCTGTTCTGTGGCGCCTTCATGGCCTCCGCTCAACCGGTCTATCCCAACCCAGTGGTGATCAGCGAGGGGAAGGACAGTCCCGCCTTTTATGCCGATCTCGGCTACGGTATGCAGATAATGGAGATCGGGGGAGTCCCGATCGCCACTGTCGACGACTTCAACTCCTTGGAGTTCGAGCCAGGTACCGTCGTCACCACGTCCTATTTCTACAAGGGCGGCATGGAATCGTCGCAGGTCACGGCCGGGCTCACCCTGGTCGACGTCTCGAAGGGCCTGGCCGCGGACCAGGCGGGGCTGGAAGTGGGAATGATACTGGCGATGCTCAACGGTACCACCATACACAACCAGCAGGACCTGCAGGCCGCTCTCAACCTCACCGTCCCGTACACGGTGGTGAGCGTCAGGGCCTTGCAGTACGACGCTGGCGTCGACGCCTTCGTCGTCACGCCCATCGATAGCATAACGCTCTCCAGCCGCAAGGACTACTATATGCAGGTGGACCCTGGCCTGGTGAACGAGAGCTTCGTCGACCACGGCTTCCTCGGGGTGAACACGGCATACATGGGGCTGATGGTCAACTCGCCTGATGCCATCCTACAGCGCCTGGCCCATCCTTATGCGGGCGTCAACGACCCCTCGGAATTCGTCGGAGCGTCCCTGCTCTTCATCGCCCTCCCCTTCCAAGGCCTGGCGCCCATTAACTCGCCCTTGGCCGACCTCTTCGTGCCCACCGGCCTAATGGCAGGCGTACCTCCCGGGATCTTCTGGTTCGTCGCCAACTGCCTCTACTGGATATTCTGGATAGACCTAATGGTCGGCATGACCAACGTCCTTCCGGCGGTGCCGTTGGATGGCGGATTCCTCTTCCGAGACGGGCTCGATGCCCTGATCCAGAAGTTCAGGAAGAACTCCTCCGAGAAGGAGAGGGCGAAGTACGTGGCGGCCATCACCTACACGCTGGCCATCTTCGTGTTCATGCTCATCATCTGGCAGCTGATCGGCCCCCGCTTGCTCTGATGCGTTTCCAAAGCGAGCTTCGGCGATAGGCTTCTCAATCAGTGGTCGCCAAGGCGTTGCAACTCGGGCAGAGCTCCGGGTCCAGGGCGCACAAGTTGTGATGGACCTCGAACAGCTCACCGCACCGCGAGCAGCGCTTGAAGACCAGGAAGACCGCCTGGTAGTCCTGGCATTCGAGGATCCTTCCGGCCCGGTCCCTGACACAGACGTCGGCCACGCAGCTGTCGCAGAGGGACCTGCGGCTGACATTCAAGAAGAGGTGCTTGCCCACCCTGACCCGGGTCAACCGTTCCGCCTCCCGCCGAGCATGCTAGAGCTTATCATCCCCGCCTCTTGCTATTAAAACGTTATTCGAGCAGCTTCGCTTAATAGACTCGGAATGAGAACAATAACGCGAATGGATAATGGAGAGGAAATGGTTTTCGGAGGCATCGAGGGAGAGCATCAGAGCTGGTTCCTCACCCGGTCCTTGAGCTCCCCTAGCTTGCCCTTGTTCCAGCTGTTGGTCTTGGAGAAGAAGCCCGTGACCCGGGTGATGCCCTCGATGTTGGGCGAGGAGCAATTGGGGCAGGCGGGATGTAGGCCGCGCACGGTCCTTCCGCAGTCCAGGCAGGAGGTGAACTCCGGGCTGAAGGCGATCTGCGCGTTCTGCGTGCTCTCGAAGGTCTTGCGCACGAAGGAGGCGATGCTCTCCGGGGCGGGCTTGTGCTCGCCCAGCCAGACGTGGGTCAGCGCCCCGGCGTCTATCAACGGGTGGAACACCCCCTCCGTCTTGGTGCGCTCTATGGCGCTTATCGGCGCGCCCACGTTCAGGTAGGTGGAGTTGGTATAGTATATCTCCCCGTTGTTGCGGTTCCCGCGGATGACGGTCGGGGCCTGCAGCGGGTAGTACTTGGCGTCGAGCTTGGCGAACCTGTAGGCGGTCGACTCGGCTGGCGTCTGCTCCAGGGGCATGCGGATGCCGTACTGCTCCCCTAGCACCTCGGCCTCCTTCTTCATCTCGGCGATGACCTTGAGCCCGAACTTCATCGCCTCCTTGGACTCATGCATCTGCTTGCCGGTGTGGTACTGCACCATCTCGTTCAGGCCGACCATTCCTATTAGGAAGGAGGCCTTGTGCAATCGGTAGTAGGGCTCTCCATCAAGCTCCATGGTCAGCAGCGCCAACGGGCCGTTCTTCCCCATCGCCAGCAGCTTGGAGATGAACTCCTTCTTCTGGATGTGCGCTTGGGCGACGATGTCCATCCGCTCCCTCAGGATATCGATGAGGCGGGCGTCGTCCTGGTGCGCCTCGTAGGCGATCCTTGGCAGGTTGATGGTCACGTTCTGCATCGCGGAGTACCGCATCTTCCAAGGGGTCTTGGCATCGTCCAGGTCGTGCTGGTCCAGCTTGAAGGTCAGGCGGCAGCACTCTGAGATCTTGGCGGTGTTGCCCCGATCGAAGACGAAGTAGGTGTTCCCCTTCTCCGAGGCCACCGAGCAGATCTTGTGCATGAACTCCTCGTGGCCCTCGGTCCTGAAGAACTTCTCCGTCATGTGCACGTTGGGCTTCGGGAAGAAGAAGGGCCTTCCCATCGCATCCCCGTCCATGTAGACATCGAATAGCGCTGAGACGAACCTCTGAGCCTCCTCTTGGTAATCCTCGTAGTTGGACCCCGTGAACTGCCCTTTGGGACCGATGGCTGGGACCCCGACGAAGTGGTCCGGGACCTCCCAGTACAGGTTGAGGTCGCTGAATATCGATTGGCCGCCACGGGCTACCGCCTGCTGAGCGAATTCGAAGATGAGGATCTGGGCGAGCTGCTTCATCCGCTCGTCGTCGACATTTTCCAAGTAGGGGGCGAGGAACAGGTTCACCGCGTCCCATCCGATGGCCCCTGCGAAATGGCCCTGGAGGGCGGCGGAGAACTTGATTATCTGCTCGATCAGGACCTCGGGGTGCTTCGCGGGCTTGGCGATGCTGATCGCGTTGGGCAGGTTGAGCCCGAACTTCTTGACGTACTCTATGGATTGGCCTGAGCAATATGGCCGGTCTATCATGCCAAGGTCGTGCAGATGGATGTCCCCTCGCATGTGAGAGTCGGCAAGGTCCTGCCCGAAGACCTCGAGGAGTGCAAATTCCTTCTTTATCCTCTCGGAGAGCGTGAGGTTGGTCGCCTCCGGTCCATGCGGGACGTTGGCGTTCTCCTTGTTCGGGTTCATGATTATTTGTCGTGCATCGTACAGCGGCACACCGAGGCGCGTGTGCTGCCGGCGTATCTTCGCGAGGCCGTACTCCACGAGCTTGGCGTTCGTGAGCTCCCTTATCAGCGGCGCAGTGACGAAATCCAATTCTAGCGACACTATTAGCTTCTCCACCT
>DATIXC010000026.1:0-5684 GCA_035518995.1 Methanomassiliicoccales archaeon
GCTTCCCTATTATAAAAGGTTGGATAGGTCTCCCTTGTAATTCCTAATGGAATCGTAATGGCCAGCATATTCGGTCAGGTTAATCGAAGGTTCACTGGCTGAATCTCATGATTCCTGCATCGCTAATGTATTTTGATTCCTTTGTTATATATGTCTAATATAATCCTTATATTATCGATAAGTATCTAAGCTAGATAACTTTATTTAGCAATTTGTTTATAGACGCGCACTGTGAGGGCGCGAAGCTCTTGCTATTGACGCAAACCGTTTCCATGAGGCAGGGAGTTGAGGAAGGTTGGCAACCACGAACGGTGATGCTTTAAAGGTCGGCTTTCAGACGAAGAAGGCCAAGAAGGCGAGCGGGTCGATCGCTGACGTCATGGATATGGTCGACTCAGGCAAAGTGAAGATGGTGGACTTCAAGTTCATCGATCTGCCAGGGACGCTGCAGCACGTGAGCATCCCCTCCGCCAAGCTGGATATGGAGAAGTTCACCGAGGGCCACGGGTTCGATGGGTCGAGCATCCGCGGCTTCTGCACGATAAACGAGAGCGACATGCTGCTCATGCCGGACGCCGCGACGGCGGTCATGGACCCCGTGTACAAGGTCCCCACCGTCTCGATGATCTGCAACGTGGTCGACCCTGTCAGCCGTGAGCGCTTCGAGCGCGACCCCCGTTTTGTGGCCAACAAGGCCGAGGCCTACCTCAAGGAGACCGGCATCGCCGACACGTGCTACTTCGGCCCAGAGCTGGAGTTCTTCGTCTTCGACTCCGTGCGCTTCGACCAGAACCAGCACTGCGGCTACTACTATCTAGATTCCGACGAGGGGATCTGGAACTCGGGTAGGAGCTCGGACAACGGCTCAGGGAAGAATCTTGGCCACCGCCCCCGCAACAAGGAAGGGTACTTCCCCGCCCCCCCGGTCGACACCCTCCAGGACTTCCGCTCCGAGTGCGTCATGAGGCTCATGGACGCGGGCATCGACTGCGAGGTGCACCACCACGAGGTCGCCACTGCCGGGCAGGGCGAGATCGGCATGCGCTTCCAGACCTTGACCAAGATGGCCGACCAAGTGATGATGTACAAATACATCCTCAAGAACGTGGCCAGGGAGCAGGGCAAGACCATCACCTTCATGCCCAAGCCCCTCTTCGGCGACAACGGCACCGGCATGCACGTGCACCAGAGCCTGGCGCTAAAAGGTGGCAACGTGTTCTACGACGAACAGGGCTACGCCCTGCTCTCCGACTCCGCCCTGTACTACATCGGCGGCCTGCTGGAGCACTCGCCGGCGCTGCTGGCGCTCACTTCGCCCTCCACCAACTCCTACCGCAGACTGGTGCCTGGCTACGAGGCGCCGGTGAACCTGGTCTACTCTATGAGGAACCGCTCCGCCGCCATCCGCATCCCGGTGTACTCCAGGAGCAGCAAGGCCAAGAGGATCGAGTACCGGCCCCCGGACTGCACCTGCAACCCCTACCTGGCGTTCGCGGCCATGCTCATGGCCGGCCTGGACGGCATCAAGAGGAAGATCAACCCCGGCGAGCCTCACGACATGGACCTGTTCGAGCTCGAGCCGAGCGAGGCCAAGAAGATCAAGCAGGTCCCAGGCAGCCTGGACAGGTCTCTGGACGCGCTGGAGTCGGACCACGACTTCCTGCTGAAGGGGAACGTGTTCTCCAAGAACCTCATCGAGACCTGGATAGACTACAAGAGGCACAAGGAGAACGATGCCATCAGGCTCAGGCCTCACCCATACGAGTTCTTCCTTTACTTCGACGCTTGAAGGGCGGAAGGACGGGCGGCGCTCTTTTCGGAGACGCGCAACCCGGGGAGGGGAACTCCCTGCCCCCTCCCCAAAACCCCTTCGGTTTCTTCAGGACCCCGTCTCATTCGCCTAATTTCATCATCGGGGCTAAGGCCACAACGCCAGCATGGTCGGACTTACGGTCCTGACGTCGATTCGCGTGATATTTCCAAGCGCACTATTTATACTGGGTGAGTAATTTAACGAGGCCAGTCAAGGGGGTCCGGACCATGCCGAACGGACGCTTTCCCGCTTCGTCAATCGCAGAGGATTCGGGCCGCATGCTCAAATAGCTGAAGGGTTTGAAAGGTGCTAGGATGACACAAAATGTTGGCTCCGTGATGGTCGTCGGAGGGGGCATCTCCGGCGTCCAGGCCGCGCTAGATTTGGCAGACTCAGGCTTCAAGGTCTATCTGGTGGAAAGGAAACCGTCGATCGGGGGGGTGATGGCCCAGCTGGACAAGACCTTCCCTACCAATGACTGCTCCATGTGCATCCTATCGCCCAAACTGGTGGAGCTGGCCAGGAACCCGATGATAACCATGATGACCCTGTCGGAGGTCATCGGTGTCGAGGGCCAGGCCCCGGACTTCAAGGTCACGGTCAAGAGGCACCCTCGCTATGTCAGCGAGGAGCGCTGCGTCGGGTGCGGGCTCTGCGCGGAGAAGTGCCCGGCCAAGGCGCCGAACGAGTACGACCTGGGCCTGGTACAGAGGAAGGCGATCTACGTCCCCTACGCCCAGGCGGTTCCGATGAAGTACGCCATCGATGCCGAGAAGTGCCTCTACCTCACGAAGAACCGCTGCGGCAACTGCAAGAAGGTGTGCCCCGCGGACGCGGTGGACTACGAGCAGAAGGAGACCATCGAGAAGGTCGAAGTGGGGGCGATAGTCCTCGCCCCTGGGTACGAGGTCTTCGACGCCCGCCTGAAGAGGGAGTACGGATACGGCGAGTACAAGAACGTTGTCTCCTCCCTCGAGTTCGAGAGGATACTCTCCGCCACTGGCCCGTTCCAAGGGCATGCGGTCCGGCCAAGCGACCACGTCGCCCCGCGCAAGGTCGCGTTCCTGCAGTGCGTCGGTTCCAGGGACGAGAAGGTGGGCAACCCCTATTGCTCGTCGGTCTGTTGCATGTACGCCATAAAGGAGGCGATCATAGCCCAGGAGCACACCTCGGGCCTCAAGGCCACGATTTTCTTCATGGACGTCAGGGCCGTGGGCAAGGAGTTCGAGGATTACCGCGAGAGGGCTGAGAGGGAGTATGGCATCGAGGTTCTCAGGGGCACAAGGGTCGCCTCCGTCGAGGAGGACCCCGCGACCAACAACCTGCTCCTCAGGTACAGCGTCGGCGACGAGGTCAGGACCGAGGAGTTCGACCTGGTGGTGCTCTCGGTCGGCTTCGAGCCCCCGGCGGACGCGCTCAAGCTGTCCGAGGCGCTCGGGATCAAGCTGAACAGGTATGGATTCGCCGAGACCCCGTTGTTCGAGCCGCTCTCGACCAGCCGCAAAGGCGTCTACGTCACGGGCGCATTCAGCTCCCCCAAGGACATCCCCCAGTCGGTCGCCGAGGCATCAGGAGCAGCCTCCAAGGCGGGAGGGAACGTCTTCAGGAACCGCATCAAGTTCAAGAAGGAGGAGGTGGCGGAGGTCGACGTCACCGGCCAGGAACCGCGGATCGGCGTTTTCGTCTGCGACTGCGGAATCAACATCCGCGGGACCGTGGACGTTCCGAGGGTCGTGGAGTATGCCAAGACCCTGCCCAACGTGGTCTGGTCGGAGGAGGGCAAGTACTCTTGCTCCGCTGACTTCCAGGAGATCATCAAGAAGAGGATCAAGGAGCAGGGCCTGAACCGCGTGGTCGTGGCAAGCTGCACCCCGCGCACCCATGAGCCGTTGTTCCAGAGCACCATCAGGGAGGCCGGCCTGAACCCATACCTCTTCGAGATGGCCAACATCCGCGACCAGTGCTCGTGGGTGCACGTGGGCGAGCCGGAGAAGGCCACCGAGAAGAGCATGGACCTGGTCAGGATGGCGGTGGCCAAGTCGAGGTACATCGAGCCTCTCCCGACCTTGACCTTCCCGGTCGGCCACAGGGCGGCGGTGATAGGTGGCGGGCTGACCGGAATGACCGCGGCCCTCGAGATAGCCGCGCAGGAATTCAAGGTCGACCTGATAGAGAGGTCCTCCGAGCTAGGGGGCAACCTGAGGATGACGCTGTTGGGCCCAGATGGGAAGACAGGACCGCAGCTCGCCTCCGAGCTCATCTCTGAGGTCGCCAAGAACGCGAACATCACCGTCCACCTTGACTCCAAGATCGAGGATATCCTGGGCTATGCTGGCAACTTCACCGTCCGGACGGACAAGGGCACGATCGACGCCGGCGCCATCATCGTAGCGACAGGAGCGCATGAGTACCGTCCCTCCGAGCACCTCTACGGCCATGACAAGCGCGTATTGACCCAGAACGAGCTCGAAAAGAGGCTGGCGAACAGCCAGCTCGACGCCAAGAGGGTCGTGATGATCCAGTGCGTCGGCTCCCGGAACGAGGACGCGCCCTACTGCAGCCGCATATGCTGCACCACCGCCATCAGGAACGCCCTCTGGATAAAGGAGGTGAGCCCGAAGACGGAGGTCTACGTCCTGCACAAGGACATCAGGACCATCGGGCTCAGGGAGGAGCTTTACAGAGAGGCTGGGGAGAAGGGCATCAATTTCATACGGTTCCCCGAAGGGGCCTCGCCCGAGGTCACCAAGGAAGGGAGCCACATCCAAGTGAGAACGAAGGACGTGATCCTGGGGGAGGACGTCGCCATCAGGCCGGACCTGGTGGTGTTGAGCGCGGGCATACGCCCTAACCCCGACAACGACCAGCTGGCCAAGATGCTCAAGGTGCCGCTGAGCAAGGACGGCTTCTTC
This sequence comes from Methanomassiliicoccales archaeon, assembly GCA_035518995.1. Classification (GTDB taxonomy): domain Archaea; phylum Thermoplasmatota; class Thermoplasmata; order Methanomassiliicoccales; family UBA472; genus JAJRAN01. The sequence goes on from DATIXC010000026.1 coordinate 4,726, forward strand.
CTGGAGGCGCACATGAAGCTCAGGCCGGTGGACTTCGCCACTGAGGGCATCTTCCTGGCCGGGCTGGCGCACTGGCCCAAGTTCGCCGAGGAGAGCATAGCCCAGGCGAGCGGTGCGGCCGCGAGGGCCATGACCATCATCTCCAAGGACGAGCTCACTGGCACCGCTTTCGTCCCAGTGGTCGACGAGGCGAAATGCAGAGCATGCCGCACCTGCGAGGAGGTCTGCGCCTTCAAGGCGGTCAGCATGAAGGAGGTCTCCCCTGGCATCATGAAGGCCTCGGTGAACGCCGTGCTGTGCAAAGGCTGCGGGGGCTGCGCCGCCGTCTGCCCGACCGGGGCAATAGCCTCGACGCACTTCACCGACAAGCAGCTCCTGGCTGCGGCCAAGTCGACGGCAAAGGAGGAGACCGAATGACCGACTTCGAGCCCAAGGTGCTGGGCATCCTGTGCAACTGGTGCTCCTACGCCGGGGCCGACCTCGCCGGCGTGAGCCGGTTCCAGTACCCGACCAACATCAGGACGCTGAGGGTCATGTGCAGCACAAGGGTGACGCCGCACATCCTGCTCGAGATTTTCAGGTCCGGCGTGGACGGCATCGTGGTCGGGGGCTGCCATATAGGCGACTGCCACTACATCACCGGCAACTACTACACAGAGAGAAGGATGGCGCTGGCCAAGAGCTTGATGAGGACGGCCGGCCTCGAGCCTGAGAGGCTCAGCTTCTATATGGTCTCCGCCTCGGAGGGGAAGAGGTTCGCCGACCTCGTGACCGGCTTCGTCGAAACGGTCAAGAGGCTCGGAGCCTCGCCGGTCGCCACGGACGACAGACTGCAACGGCGGCTGGACGCGGCCATCGAGACCGCCAAGGCCTATCGATTGAGGCTCCTGAACGGGAAGGAGCTGGGCCTGGTCCAGTCCGGCAATGTCTACGACAAGCACATGGACGAGAGGAAGCTG
>DATIXC010000027.1:0-2373 GCA_035518995.1 Methanomassiliicoccales archaeon
CCTCGTCCGAGGAGATCACCCCGCGCAACTTCACCTCGACCAACGTGCAATGCGGCATCAAGTACGACCACATCATCCAAGGCTGGGACTCGTTCGAGGGCGCCACCGACCCCAAGCTGATGCTTGAGAACGTGGTGGCCTTCGCCATGGTCGTCCCAGAGATTGTCGAGGAGTGGTACAACGCTCAGTTCGTGAAGCAGAACATCAAGGACGGGGACGGCTCCATGGCGTACACGGTGGATGGCGCCACCCAGGTGGTCAAGGAGCAGGAGGAACTGCCCAAGCAGTCCGTCCAGGTCATGAGCAACACCGAGATCTCCTCCCAGGACAACTGGGAGAGGATCGGCGGCCTAAGCTGGGCCAGCAACGTTACCGTCGACGGGCAGCAGGAGCAAATGCTCTACCAGATACACGTCGGCGACGAGGGAGTCCTACCGATCGGCAAGGGCGCCGATGGCGGCCACCTGAAGTTGCTGGTCCTGCTGGGCGGGTACATCTACCCCATGGGAATGGACGTCGTGCACGACCCCTCGGTCTTCGCCGAGGCCTTCCAGATATCGGACCATGAGCTGAGGACGTTCGTGGTGGTCATGCTCGTGGGCGTGGTGGTGGTCTGCCTGGCCATGCTCCTGGCGCTCCTGATGATCAGGCGCATGAACCGCAAGGGCAGGGACAAGTTCGAATACCGCTCTCCGCCTGCGTACAGGCCATAAACCCCTTCCTCACCTTTTTATTCTTCTACTTGGAGGTCAGTCCCCTCTCCCCACGGCCATCATTCTCTCCAATGGGATGCGGGCGCGCCTCATGACATCCTCGGGCAGGACGATCTCGTGCTTCAGTTCTTGAAGAGCGGAGAGCACGGCGGCGAGGTCGGTCCGTTTCATGTTGGGGCAGACCATGCCAGGGATGGAGTGGAACTTCTTGCCGGGGGCTTCCTTCTTCAGCCTGTGCAAGAGCTCCTTCTCCGTGACGATGATGAACTCCCTGTCCGGGGATTCCTTGACGTACTTGATCATCCCCTCGGTCGACTTGACGGCATCGGCAATGTCCAGAACCTCTGGGCGGCATTCGGGGTGGGCGACGACTCTGGCCTCTGGATGCTGCTCCTTCTCCCTCAGCACCTTGTCGGGGGTGACGGAGTTGTGGGTAGGGCAGAAGCCTGGCCATAGGATCATCTCCTTGTCCTTGACCGTCCTCTGCACCCATTTCCCCAGGTTCTCGTCGGGGACGAATATGACCTTCTTGGACCTCAACGAGGAGACGACCTTCACCGCGTTGGACGAGGTGCAGCAGATGTCCATCTCCGCCTTGGTGGCTGCGGAGGTGTTCACGTAGCCCACGACCTCAGCATCGGAGTGCTGTCGCTTCAGCCCGAGCAACCCCTCGACATCGAGCATGGCCGCCATAGGGCATTGGGCGTCGAGCCTGGGAAGAAGCACGGTCTTGGAAGGGTTGAGCACCTTGGCGCTCTCCGCCATGAAGTCGACTCCGCAGAACACGATCACGTCCGCCTCGGTCCTGGTCGCCTGCATGCTCAGGCCCAGCGAGTCTCCCACGAAGTCCGCCACGTCCTGGACCTCTGGCACTTGGTAGTTGTGGGCCAGGATGACCGCATTCCTCTCTTCCTTCAGCTTCTTTACCTGGGCGACCAGGGACATGCTCCTTCCATATTGCCACCCATATTAAAAATTTGGGCGCGTCACTGGGACCAAATTCGTTATTCCCAGGAACTGAAGAACCCCATGCTGGCGAAGCGAATGAAGAAAGTTATATGTCAGCTAAGCCTGATGTGATGGACCTGGAGCGACAACGGGCATGCAGGTGAAGATCAATCGGAGATATTGCAAGGGCTGCAACCTTTGCGTCCGTGTGTGCCCAAACCGGGTCTTCGACCAAGGCAGCGAGCTGAGCGAGCGCGGTTACCTTCCGCCGGAAATCTCCCATCCCGAGAGGTGCGCGAACCACAAGCGCAAGACCAGGAAGAACGCGGTATGCGAGATGTGCGTCCTGACCTGCCCGGACCAGGCCATTTCCTGGGAAGAGGAGGCAGGTGCTGAAGGATGAGGCTCCCTCCGGGCACCCATTTCATGCAAGGGAACGAGGCCTGCGTGGAGGGCGCCCTTTGGGCTGGCCTTTCCTTCTACGCCGGATACCCCATAACCCCTTCCACAGAGATAGCCGAGGGACTGGCCGCTCGCATGCCCGAGGAAGGAGGGGCGTTCCTGCAGATGGAGGACGAGATAGCTTCGATCTCCGCGTGCATCGGCGCGTCCTGGGCTGGAGTCAAGGCGATGACCGCGACCTCCGGCCCTGGGTTCAGCCTGATGCAGGAGAGCATAGGCTATGCGGCCATGACCGAGACCCCCATCGTCA
>DATIXC010000028.1:0-6669 GCA_035518995.1 Methanomassiliicoccales archaeon
TGGCCTTAGCCAGGATAGGGAAGCGGGGAAATAAGTAACTATCAAAGAAAGGAGTAGGGTAAAGGGTTTTCACCGCGGGACGCTATGGATGTCGATGACCCGCTCCAAGGAGCTCCGCGAGACCTGGTCCAGGGCCGCGTCCTGCTCTTTCAATCGGGCGTCCATCTCCTCCACGCTCTTGAGGGTGGAGAGGAAGGCGACCACGAAGGACGCGGTGCTCTCGATCTGGAACACCGCCACCTTCTCCGAGAGTTTCAGCTCCTTCTTCTCGCGCCTGGCCTGGATGTTCATGAAGGGCTGAAGCTCCTCGGGGAGCTCCCTCACGGTGTACACGCCGACCAGGTGCGCCTTGTACATCGAAGCGCCTCACAGGTTGAACTTGACCTCGTGCGCGTCCAGCCCAAGCTTCTCCCTTGGCATGCCAAAGGCCATGCCGTAGAGCTGCGAGAGGTGGACGACCGGGATGTTGTAGCCTGGTAGGTCCTTCTGCGACCTGTCGTACTGCAGGTGGCAGAACGGGCAGACATCCACGATCATCTGCACGTTGACGGCCTTCAGGTTCTTGAGCTTCTCCTCGGTCATCCTTAGGGCGGTGGTTGCGTCGCGGGAACGGACCCCTCCGCCCGCCCCGCAGCACATCATCTTGTCGCGGTAGTTGACGCTCTTGGCGCCGGTGACCTCTACGAGCTCGTCCAGGATCTTGGGCTTCTCCGGGTCGTCCAGCTGCTTCACTCGGGTGGGCTTGACGAAATGGCAGCCGTAGTGCACGCCGACGGTGTAGGAGAGCGGCGTCTTGACCTGGGCCTTGATCTTCTCCATCCCGATGTCCCGGTAGAGGACCTCGGCGAAGTGGCGGACCTTGATGGTGCCGTTGTACTTCATCCCGACCTTGCCCAGGATGTCGTTGACCTTCTTCATCTCCTTGGGGTGGTGCTGCAAGATGTGATTGGCCTCGAACAACGACCCGTAGCAGCCGTTGCATATGGTCATGATGTCCATCTTCTGGGCCTCGGCCAAGGCCAGGTTGCGCGCGGCCAACGAGAGCCAGGTGGTCTGGTCGAAGGACCTGATGACGCCGGGCGCCGGGCAGCACCCCGCACCCTCCAGCTCGGCCAGCTCGACCCCCATGGCCTTCATGGTCTCCCTAGTAGCGAGCTCGATCCCCGGATACCTTAGGGGGGCGACGCAGCCGAGGAAAAACGCGAACTTCTGGGACATCAGCTCTTCCCTCCCTTCATCAGCTTGTCGAACCCGCACTCCTCCATCACCTTGCGGAAGTCGTCCATGGCCTTCTTGTTGCCGACGGTGGTCGGCGGATTCTCGGGCAGGCCCATCTTCACGCGCAGCTTCTTGGTCTCGTCGGTGAAGGGAACGGTGGCACCGATCTTCAGCATGTTCTCGCCGATCTTCTTGTGCTGCTCGGCCATGTAGCCCTCCTTCACGGCCATGTTCCTGAGGACGAAAAGGATGTCAGTGATCTGGACCTCGCGGGGGCAGCGCTCGACGCAGGTGTAGCAGGTCGTGCACAACCATAGCTCCTCGGTCGGCATGATCTCGTCCTTGAGGCCCAGTTGGGCCTTTCGGATGAGCTGCCTGGTCCTGAAAGCCGTCAGTCTCCCGGACGGGCAGGACGCCGTGCAGGTACCGCATTGGTAGCAAAGCATCAGCGTGTCACTGCCAGGTCCGCCCTCGATAACCTTCTTGGTGAACTCTGGATTAGGTTCAGCTATCTTGGCCATTAAAGCACCTTAGAGGGCTGACCGCCGATGCTTTATTTAAAGATATACTAATTTTTCAACAAGTGTTACCATTAATGGTAACATCTTATCTCTCCAGCCTCTCCTTCTTTAGCTCCCTCAGGAGCCACGTCAGGTGCGGCTTATCCTCGTAGAACAGGGCCAGGATCTTGTGGGAGAGGAGGTTGGGGTCGATGTCGCTCGTCAGCTTGAGCCCTTTCCGCAGTGCCAATGACTCGTTGATGAAGAAGCTGCGCTTCGAGCGGAGAAGCTGCTGGGCCGCCCGGGTCTCGCGGTCGATGACATACCTCCTGCCTATGGCCTCGAGGTGGCGGAAGCCGATGCGCTGCGCGCCATACCTGAACCTGATGTGCCGCTCGCCTCGGTCCACGTATATAAGCCGGTCCTCGGCGACCTCGTCGAACTGCACGCCCTCGGTCTCGTATGCGTACAATGGATCGTCCAGGATGACGATGTCCATCAATCCGGCCTTGAGCTCCTGGAGGTTCCGCAAGTCGTCCGAGATGACCAGGTCATAGCGGGCCTTCTGGTCCAGATTGGACAGGGCCGAGAGCAATAGGTCCTCGGTCAGTATGGTGCCACCGACCACCACCGCTTCGCCGGGTCTCATCCTCTCGATTAGGGCGCTGTACTCTCTCGCCAGCTTGATACCCTCCTCGTTCAGGGACGTCCCCGAGGGGTCGGCGACTAGGAGCCGCGCCTTGGCCTTGGACTCGATCTGCGCCAATACCCGATGGACGACCGGTGCGGCCAGCCCCAGCTCCTCGGCGGCCTTCCTCTGGCTTCCCTGTCGGTACACCTCGTAAAGCACCTCGAGCTGGTGCGGGGTCAGGCTCACGCCGTTCACCTTCAGGGACACGGCCGGCTCTATCTTCATACGCGACCGAAGATGGCGGCTCAGGGCTTCTTTCTTCCCTTCTTGGCCCGGAAATGCGCCTGCAGCTTGCTCCAGTAGTGCTCCTTCCATCCCTCCGCGTATTCGTCGGCCTGCTCCTCGGGGACCAGCGAATGGACCATGGTCAGCTCCGTCCCTCCCTCCGCCTTGGCCAGCCGGATCACGAGCTTCGATGGAGGATAGCCCTCGGGCCATTCGGTGGTGGTCCACTCCTGCACTATCTTCGTTCCCTCCTCCAGCTCGATGTTCTTGGCGGTGATGTAACCTCCGTAGGCATGGAACTCCCCTCCGACCTCGGCGCTCCCTTCGGCCTCCTCACCGGTGAATTCCGCGTGTTCCTTCGGGTCCATGAGGGCGCGGTACACCTGCTCGGGGCTGGCCGGTATGATTACGCTCTGCTTGATGCTCCTGGTGCGGAGTTCGCTCATGCATGTCCGACCTAGCGGGTATAATTTCTAGCTTTCCCTCGTGGGGATGATAGGCCGGCGTTGGGAGCCTCAAAAGGTTTTTAACCGACGCCCCTCTCCTGGATTCGGATGACGAGGAAGGACAAGTTGGTGCTGGGGATCGGTTCGCCCTTCATCAGCGACGACCAGGTGGGCCTGCGCGTGGCGGAGGCCATCATGGAGATGGGCCTGCCGGACACGGACGTGGATGAGGCCAGCGTCAGCGGCCTAGACCTGATCGAGATGGTCCTCGACTACAAGCGCGTGGTCATCGTGGACGCCATAACCTCGAGGGAGTACGAGCCGGGGACGGTCAGGGTCCTGGACAGGGGCGCCTTCACCCACGCCGTCCACGGGACCAACCCGCACGAGGCTAACGTGGTGACGGCCTTCGAGCTAGGGAAGAGGCTCGAGCCCGAGCGCTTCCCGGACGACATCAGGTTCGTGGCCATAGAGGCGCAGAACACCTTTGACATCAGCGAGGAGATGACCCCTCCCGTCAAGGCGGCGCTGCCGTTGGCGATCAGGACCGTGCTGGACATCCTCGAGGAGCCTCTGTCCTGATCAGAAGTCCATGGACTCCACGACGCGGGAGATCCTGGCGCCCTCACCCTTAGGCATGTGCAATGCGGCGCACATCTTGCCCGGCCGAAGCATGCCTTGGGCGGTTTCCATTAACTGCCTCTCCGTCACCGCATCGACCTTCTTCAGGATCTGGTCCTCGGTGAGGAGCTTCCCCGTCTGCAGGAACTGCTCGCCCAGGAAGAACATGCGGGTCTCCATTGGCTCCAGCTTGCGCACGACCATGCCCTTGAGCCAGCGCTTGGCGCGGGAGAGCTCGTCCGCCTCCAGGCCGTCTCGCTTCAGGCCTCGCAGCTCCGAGGCCACGAGCTTGAGCACCCTCTCGGAGTTCTCCGAGGAGGTGGAGAAGTAGATGCCGAAGGCGCCCGTGTCCGTGAAGGAATGGGTTATGGCGTAGATGGAGTAGACCAAACCGTTCTCCTCCCTGACCTTCTGATAGAGCCTGGAGGACGTGCCAGCGCCCAGAATGACGCTCAGCATGTTCTGGACGAAGCGATCTGGGTGCGATACCGGAACGCCCGGGAAGCCCAACGCAGCGTAGGTCTGATCCCCCTCCCTCGGAAACACCTGGATGCCTGGATGGAATCGCGGCGGCCGTCGCTCCAGGCCTCTCCCAGATCGGGGGAGGTCGTCGAAGGAGGCGCCCGCCCAATCCACCACCTGGCCCACGTCCACGTTGCCGGATGCGACCACTGTGAGGTGCGGGGGTCGATAATTGTCCTCGTAGTAGGACCGGACGTCGCGGGAGCTCAAGGGCAAAATGCACTCCACGCTCCCGCTCTCGGGACTGGCCATGGGGTTCCCTGCCCAGATGGACTTGGCCATAAGGTCGTGTATGTAGTTGTCCGGGTCGTCCTCGGCCATCTTGATCTCCTGCATGACCACCTTCTTCTCCGTCTCCACGTCCTTCTTGGCCAGCAAGGGGTTCTTCATGATGTCGGCGAGGAGCTCTTCGGCGGTCCCCAGGGTCTCGTCGATCGTATGGATGAAGTAGCAGGTGACCTCCTTTCCGGTATAACCGTTCATCTCGCCTCCTGCCGCCTCCACCGCCTGGCTGATTGCCTTGGAGGTGCGGTTACTGGTCCCCTTGAACAATAAGTGCTCGAGAAGATGGGCTATCCCGCACTTCTCATGGGGTTCGTCACGTGAGCCGATCCCGACATATACAGCCACCCCCGCGGAGCGGCTGTACGACAGCCTGTCGACTATGACGGGTATGCCCCCTGGGGTCTTGTGAAGCTTCAATTGCTCGTCCTTGGCATGCATTCTTGGTCTCTCCTTTCGCGATACGGGAACCGAGAGAGCCTGATTTTAAGCTATGCGAGGCATCTGACCGTGCCCGGCGACCTCCATTGCTGGCATGGCCAAAGGATAAGTAAGGCCCCTTTCCATCTAGGGCCGAGGACCGAAGACATGGCCACCGACCTCTTCATTCACGAGTACAAGCCATTGAAGCTCGAGCGCTCAATGGTGGTGATCGGCTTCCCCAGCATCGGCCTGGTAAGCTCCATCGCCGCCAACTTCATCGTCAAGCAGATGAGACTGGAGAAGGTGGCGGCCATCGTATCCAACGAATTCCCCCCTTACTCCATCATACACGAGGGGAGCGTCGTGCCCCCTATGCGGATCCACGCTGGTGCGAGGACATGCGACGAGAAGGGCGAGAACTGCGAGACGTTGGTGGTGATAACCTCGGAGTTCATGCCCGAGCCCAACCTCCTCAGGCCGTTAGTCGACCTGATCATCGATTGGGGAAGGAAGAACGAGGCGAACACCATCGTCACCTTGGAAGGGGTGAACATGGGAGAGAACCCGGAGCAGAGGGACATCCTTGCGGTCGCGACCGGCGAGAGATGCAAGAAGATGCTGGCCACCTATGGAATGAAGGAGTTCAAGGAAGGCATGGTGTCCGGGCTCTCCGGGGTGATGCTGTCCGAGGGCGACCGCCTCGACCAGGACGTGATCTGCCTGCTCGGGCCCGCCCGCACCGACTTCCCCGACGCCAGAGGGGCGGCGAGATTGCTGGAGCAACTGGCCAAGATGCTCCCTGAGCTGAAGCTGGACCCGGAGCCGCTGTTCAAGGAGGCGGAGACGGTGGAGAAGGAGCTGCGCTCCAACCTGGAGAAGATGAAGCTAGCCTCGCGCAAGACCGACGAGTCCCTACTCTATGGCTGAACCGAAGCCCTGCCGCTCACGGCCCCGGCGGATGCTGGGCGACCAACATTAAATAATGGCGCAAGGCCATCCCATTCCAGCATGGAGAGGAAGAAGTTCATCCGCAAGGTCTGCCTGCTAGGGGACGGGGGCGTGGGCAAGACCAGCCTGGTGCGCCGGTTCGTGGAGGACTCCTTCCGAGACGAGTACATCGTCTCCTTCGGAACCAAGGTCTCCAAGAAGATGCTGGAGCTGGGGGACGTAGAGCTCACCCTGATGCTATGGGACATATTGGGGCAGAAGGGCGACGATGCGCTCCACTCGGCCTATTACAAGGGTGCGAACGGCGCTCTGCTCGTATGCGATGTCACCAGGGTCCAGACCATAGAGCACCTGGAAAAGTGGAAGGAGAACCTTTTGCGCGCCGCTCCCGGTGCCAAGGTGGTGCTGGTGGCGAACAAGGCGGACCTTGGGCTCAAGGTCACAAGAGAGGAACTTCAATCGATCGCGGACAAGCTCGGCGGGAGGATGGTCATGACCTCAGCCAAGACCGGGGATGGAGTGGAGGCCGCCTTCCTCGAGCTCGGCAAGGCGGTCATGGAGGTGGGGAAATGAGCCAGGAGCCAAGTCCTTTCTTCGTTATGCCCGGGTCGGCCCTGATCGACCTCAGGGAGGAACTGGAGCTGATCGAGGACGAGAGGGCCAAGGAGACGCTCGCCCGATACGGCTACCGGGCCGGGGTCGGCCTCATAAAATCGCTCGGAGTGGACGTGCCTTCCCTCGATCAGCTCAGGGAGGTCCTCCCGCAGCTGTGGTCGGAGACGGGCCTGGGCCG
>DATIXC010000029.1:0-3130 GCA_035518995.1 Methanomassiliicoccales archaeon
GCCTATGCGATGGCCCTCGATGGCCTGCTGCCCAGGTCCTTCGCCAAGCTCCACCCCAAGTACGGCACGCCATATGTCGCCCTGATCGCCTTATGCGCCACCGCTTTCGTGGTCAGTGTCTTCGGCGGGATCTCGGCACTCATCAACTCGTCGGTCTTCTTGCTGGCGTTCGTGTACCTCGCCACCTGCCTATCCACGCTAAGGTTGGAATCGAAGAACCCGGAGGTGTCGAAGAAGCTCCGGTGGAAGAAGGCGGTCCCGATGATGGGGGCGGCCTTCTCCCTGCTCCTCATAGTTCTCGTGGACCCAGTGGAGATAGCGGTATCCTTGGCGCTGCTCGCGGTGGGCGTCGTGGTCTATGCCTACTTCTCCCCCAAGAAGGAACTGACCGAGGCCAAGGCCCTCTTCCTCTCCGAGGAGGCGATTCTGCGCAGGGCGGCCAGGCAGAGGATGACATACCTCGCGCACCCATTCTACCATCTCAAGCAGTTCGTCCACCGCAGGCAGGGGATCGGTCCGGCGATAGTCATCGTGGACAAGCAGGACCCGAGCAAGCGCATCAAGGAATGACCCGACCGCCTCGGTGGTTTGGAAGAGGCGACGGAATCGCGATACGAACTAATTTAATGCTAATAGTGATTCACGATTAATGGACCTGATCTCCTGGGGCATCCAGACCCTCAAGGACTTCATCGCGACCGTGGGCTATCCTGGCATCTTCTTGTTGATGACACTGGAGAGCATGGCCATTCCCATCCCCAGCGAGGTCGTCATGACCTTCGGGGGCTGGCTGGCATACGACGGCGTGCTCTCGCTCTTCTGGGTCGGAATGGCCGGGACCCTTGGATGCGTCGCGGGGTCCGCGATCGCCTATTGGATAGGGGAGTATGGAGGCAGGCCGTTCATCAAGAGATATGGCAGGTACCTACTACTCAGCGAAGAGAGCATCGATTCCGCGGAGACCTGGTTCAAGAAGTACGGCGCCATCGCTGTTTTCGGCTCGAGGCTGCTGCCAGTGGTCCGGACGTTCATCTCCATTCCTGCGGGAATAGCCAAGATGAACTTCTGGAGCTTTATCGTCCTAACCTTCCTGGGCTCGCTCCCGTGGTGCTACGCCCTGGCCTATGCCGGCTATCTCCTCGGTGCTAACTACGAGAGCATCCAGGGCAACTTCACGCTGCTTACCATACTAGTGGTCGTCGCGGTGGCGGCCCTCCTGGTGTACTTCATCTACATCAGGAGGAGAAGGAGCAAGCACACGTCGAATGGAGCTAGGCCATAGGGCCTCAAGCCTTCTTCGGGATCGGCCTGCGCATCTCCACAGCGAACACGATCGCCCCTACGACCAGCAGGACGGCGGCCAGGCCGAACCCTGCGGTGAACGAGATCGCACCGATGACCAGTCCCGTCACCAGGGGCCCGACCGAATGGCCTATGTCCATCACCGAGCTCAGGACCCCGATGGACGAGCCGTGGGCCGAGGAACCGGCGATCTCCGTTACCAGCACGGAGGTGGAGGCCGTGACCGTGGCCACGGTGAGCCCGAAGCCGATGGACAGCGCCGCAAGGATGAACAGGTTCGAAGCCAAGGGCATGAGCAGGATCGTGATCGCCCCCAGAAGCAGCCCGGCCACGATGAACGGGACCCTCCCCTTCCTGTCCGATAGCCGCCCCATCAACGGCTTGGCCAGGACCATCGACACCACTTGGATTCCCATGACGAAGCCGATCTGGAGCGCGTCGAAGTGCAGCACCTTGTCCATGTAGACCGGCAGGAAGGCCTCGAAGGCCCCCATGGCGAAGTACTGCAGCGCCTCCATGGACGAGGTGACCATGATCCTCCTTTCCTTCACGATGGCCTTCAGCGCCGATGTGGTCGAGCCCTCGAACTTCTTGGCATGGAAGGTAGTGCCCTTGGACCCCCAGGGTATGAGCAGGGAGAGCGCCAGCGCGACGGTGGCGGAGAGCGCGATCACCAGGTAGAGGGGTGCGAAGCCAGCGTAGAAGATCAGCGCCCCTCCCAGGAACGGCGCGGCGAACCGGCCGACCATGGTGAACGATGAATAGGTGGCGAGCGCCTGGCCCCTGGCCGACGGGGCGAAGCGGTCGGCCACCGCGGCCATGGCCACCGGCATGAACATGGCCGTGGCGAACCCGTGGTAGAAGCGCACCAGCGCCAGCTCCCACACCTGGGTGACGAATAGGTAGAGGAAGGGCGCGGTCGCGAAGATGATCAAGGAGAGGGTGATGACCCGCTCCCTGCCGTTCTTGTCGGAATAGGCGCCGACGAAGCTGCTGACCAGTATGCCTGGTATCGGGCTCACCGCCGAGATGAGGCCTATCTGCGCATCGCTCGCGCCGATCTTGATGGCCAGCAGAGGGAGCGCAGGGTTCTTGGACATGGTGGAGGAGAAGATGGCCAGTGCGGCCACCGTTCCCAGGATGATGAGGAACCTGTTAGTGGCTTCCAGACCGCGTTGCACGACCTTGAATCGACCTCTCTTTACTTAAGAGAGCTTTCCTCTCCCTGGAACGTCTGGTCCTCATGATGTTATTGCATTGACGTGCTCGGGTCGAATTCCGTCTAATCGATTTCCGCGGAATGGAACATGACGATTTCATGCAGGGCGGTCCCTCTCTCCTCGAGGCTGCCTTTCTTGCCCGCTCTGATGACGAAGTCCGACTCCAGCCTGTAGTACCAGGGTCGCAATCTCATGAGGTGCTTGGCAGCGAAACGGAGGGGCGCGCTGAGGCCGGCGAGCATATCCTGGCTCTCCAGGACCTTCTTTACCACCAACTCGACGTTCAGCTCGCCTGGAGCATCGATGGTCAGGCTTTTGGGGTAGCTGTAATGGTCGGTGGGCGCTTTGACGAAGTCCTTCTTGATGAAATCGAAGTCGCCCGTGCTGAGGATCGGTTTCCTGCCTTCCGCCAACATCAGGACCTTGACCGTGTGCCCTCCCACCTTCTCGTTGCACTGGATGAACGCGAAGGAGACGGTGAAGCGTTGCGAGTAGACCCTGCCCCACATCCAGTACTCGATGATGCTCTGGAACGGGAAGTCGAGCCAGTTGTGATCGTGGTACCCGATCCCCTTTCCGCGAATGTCTCGGCCATCATCGGTCACGGT
>DATIXC010000030.1:0-4988 GCA_035518995.1 Methanomassiliicoccales archaeon
GTCTGTCTCCTACGTCAAGTTGTCTGGTTACGATATAACCATCGAATACACTGGCTTTGACATCCCCACAGAGACGAAACATTTCACCGGCATCGGGGTGCACGCGACTTTGGACGGACTGGGAGATATGCAGGCGGACAATCCAACGCACCAGATAAGCATCCTAAATCCTTGATCATTTTTCTATTCCATTCTCAGCTCTAGGTCCAGTGCCCTGGAAAGATTCCCGAGGTCTTGAACGATATAGAAGAAAGCCATCCAGGACCATTTCCCCCATCTCTTCAGTCCTGTCTCTTTGATCCGTGGAATCTCCTTCCTCTTATCCTTAGGTTCCTCGCCGAAGAACAGGAGACCGAATACGTCCGCCGACCAGACGTCAATCGGGAATCCTCCATGTGGATCGATGATATCAGCTGAATAGCTGCCTATTCCTGGAAGGTCCAGAAGAAGGCGCTTGGCCTCGTCTGGGTCCATGTGCTCTAGCTCCTCAATGCTCGGGAAGCCATGCTCCGCGATTCTTCTAGCGAGCTCCACAATTCGCCTGGCCCTATAGCCGAGCTTGCATTTACTTGCAAGCTCCTCTGGGCCGACATGGGCTATCCTCTCTGGCAAAGGCCAGGCTGGTATCGTCTTACTGTCGAACTCCGCTTCCTCCCCATAGTTCGTGATGTAGCAGTCCATCATCTCATCGCTGCGCTTCAGGGGAGCCATCTGCAGGAGTATTGACAACGAGGCGTCGGGGAAGATCGTATCCTGGGAGGTGTCGTGCATGCCGTGCAAGTCGCGAATCGCGTGCCTTAAGATGCCGTCGCCCTTCGCCAGGGAGTAGAACGGCCCCAGATCTTCATCGGCCCCGATGTCGTGCTCGAGTGTGCGTTTCAAATTGCGCGCCTTCTGGGGCGGCGGCTTCCTTTGCAGGAAGATTTCGGCGGAAAGCTTTGGGCGTTCAGTCATCCCTTCATTGGATATCCTGATGCCCGCGAGCTCGCCCATGATATGAGTGGAGGTCCAAATCACCTCGTTCTCGTAGACCTCGAAATTGGAGAACAAGGGCCAACCAGCGGGCTTCCTCATGGTCAGCTCAAAACTGTATGGTGGTACGGGCTTGATTTTCCATGCAAGGGAGAAAGGCAGCTCGGTCATGAAATGTGGCCCCCAAAGGGTTCGTTATGCAAGACGGTCCGACGGCAATTTAATAATCCTTATTCCTTCGCAAGGCCGCCGAATGGGAAGTCATCGGCGTCAACGGCCTTGTAGATGGCCAAACCCTTTTTATCGGGATTGTCTATGCCCACAGCACCGCTTCGGGACGGACAGAGGTGCAAAAAGATGGCGGAGAAAAAGGCGAGGATCAGCCGGCGCTTCCTGATCGGCTTCTTCTTCGGGCTTGGGGTAGGGGTAATCACCCTCTTGATAATCGGAGCACTGATCCCCCAAGACATCAACCCCGAGACAGCATCCAACTTCTTCTTCGCGTCCACGGCCGTGAATGCCACACTGTTGGTGGCGATGGCCATCACCATATCCTCCATATTGGATAGGACGCCCAACAGAGGGCGAGAAGGAAGGACGCTCTTCCTCGTGACCCAACTGGTGGTGGTATTCCTGGGGCTGGTTGTTTCAGGCATCGGGATATTGATCTTCAACCCGGCCAACGCCTTCGACCACTCCCTGTTCGCCGATTTCGTCAACATCGTGTTCACTACCTGGGTGGTGGGCTTCGTCCTTCTGATAGCGGGGATATGGGTATCGATCATGCCCGTGCCCGAACACGTGAAGAAGTAAGAGGCATGCGCATCCTCCGATAGTTTAAGGAAGCCGCCAATGATGCAGAGCTGAAAGGTGCTCCAAATGGCCAAGAACATCTACTTCGTCGGCACGGCGGGAAGCGGTAAGTCCTCATTGGTTTGGGCGTTCCAGGAGTGGATGACGCTCCAGGGCCTGGATGCCATAACCGTCAACCTCGACCCCGGTGCCGAGTACATCCCTTATGAACCGGACGTCGACATCCGGGACTGGGTCAAGGTCGAGGAGGTCATGAAGGAGTACTCCCTGGGGCCGAACGGGGCGCAGATCGTGTGCGCGGACATGATGGCATTGAACGCCAAGGAGCTCGCCGAGGTGATAGAGGGGTTCAAGACCAACTACGTTCTCATCGATACACCCGGCCAGATGGAGCTGTTCGCCTTCCGCCAGTCGAGCCAGGTGATCATGGACATCCTGGGCAGGGAGGAATCATTCCTGGTGTTCCTCTCCGACCCCGCGCTGGCCAAGACCGCGAACGGGTTCGTGTCCACCCTAATGCTCTGCGCGCTGACCCATTTCCGTTTCAGCGTCCCGCTCATCAACATCCTCTCGAAGGCGGACACGCTGGAAGAGGGGAAGCTGGACGAACTCAAGAACTGGTCCGAGGACCCCTACGCATTGTACAACGCCCTGACCGACGGCGAGTTCGACGCCCGCAACATCCAGAGCATCGAACTGCTCAAGGCCATGGAGAGCGTGGGAATGTACCGCGAGCTGATACCGGTCTCGGCTGAGGCGCAACAGGGCCTGGAGGACATCTACACCCATATCCAGCTCTCCATCGAGGGCGGAGAGGACCTTCGAAGCGATTGAGGCAACATCCTTCTATGTCGAGCTTCATCCCATTTTCATGAGCAAGCCCGTCGTACTCCTGCAATGCCCTCAGTGCAAGTCGCCCAACATCTTCTACGACCTCGGGGGCATGACCGGAAGGGTCTACCATTGCCACGACTGCGACTACATCGGCCCAGTGGTGATCGAGCTGGAGCTGACCGAGGACGAGGTCAAGGCGATGGAGGAGGAGAGGGCGGCGAAGGAAGCTGAAAAAGCCCCGCAAAGTGGAAAGCGAAAGTAGCGCCTTAATCAATGATGGCGCCCTGGTGCGTGTTCATCAATGAATAGCATCTTCTGAATGATGGATGGAAATAGATGAAGGCGTTTTCCGGCTTATGCGAACATCACGCCGGATTCGGTGCACTTTGGCTCCTCGATCTCCAGCACCTTGGCGATAGCACGTTCGAAGTCGCCGATAAGGACCATGTCTCGGTTATCCCGGATGGTGAACATTCCCGCCTCGGTGCAGATGGCCTTGATGTCGGCCCCGGTGGCGCCCTCGGTCTTGAGGGCCAGGTCCGCGGGGTTGACCGCCTGCTCTATTGCCATCCGGCTCATGTGGATCTTGAAGATCTCGTTGCGCGCCTCGAAGTTCGGTATCGGGATATCGATGATGCGGTCGAAGCGGCCCGGGCGCAGCAGCGCCTCGTCCAAAATGTCCGGCCGGTTTGTGGCGCCGACGATCTTGACGTCGCTGATGGGATTGAAGCCGTCCAGCTCGGCGAGCAGCTGCATGAGCGTCCTTTGGACCTCACGGTCCCCGGATGTGGCGACCTCCAGGCGCTTGGCGCCGATGGAATCCAGCTCGTCGATGAACACGATGCTGGGCGCCTTCTCCTTGGCCAGCTCGAACAGCTCACGCACTAGCCTGGCGCCCTCGCCGATGTACTTCTGCACCAGCTCGCTTCCGACGAACCTGATGAACGTCGCGTTCGTCTGATGGGCCACGGCCTTGGCGATCAGCGTCTTGCCGGTGCCCGGAGGCCCGACCAATAGCACGCCCTTCGGCGGCTCGATGCCGACCTTCTTGTACAGGTCCGGCTTTAAAAGTGGGTCCTCGACCGCCTCCCTCACCTCGAGGATCTGCTCGTCCAGGCCCCCTATGTCCTTGTAGGAGAGGGCGGGCTTCTCGATGATCTCGGCCCCGATAACGATGGGGTCCAAGGATGGCGGGAGGACCCCCATGACCGCTAGCGTCTGCTTGTTCAGGGCGACCCTCGCTCCAACCTCGAGGTCCTCGGTCGGCACGTACTCGGAGGTGGACACGATGAAGTCTGGCCCGGTGGAGCTCTTGACGATGACCCTCCCGTCCGCCAGGACGTCCTTGATGGCCCCGATGATCAGGGGCGGGGACTTCAGCCTCTCCATCTCGGAGCGCATGCGCTTGAGCTCCTTCTGCAGGCGGAACAGCTCGCTTTCGACGTAGCGCTTCTCCCCCTCCACGCGGCGGATCTCCTCCAGCAGCTCGGTGTTCCTACGCTCCAGGACCTCTATCTTCTCCCTCATCTCATTAATGAGTTCTTCAACCTGGGGCTCTTTCGTGTCTTTCACCTCAGTCCAATCCATTTCGTCCTCAATATAAAGACGGCTGCTATTTGAAATCTTCGAAATCCATGCAGTTTCCCGACATCATCGAGACCGTTTGGGCGACATCCCATGAATGCGTCTGGATGGCACTTATTTCGCCTTTTGAGAATATATTTATAGTTATCAAACTAGATAATAATTGTACCTCGCTAGGCCATGCGAAAATGACCGAACCGAGCTCCCCCCCACCTCGCAACTATTATCTAGCGACGCGGAATTGAGTGTGGCGATGGGTATGATCTGCGAACTCTGCGGCAAGGATGTGCCCGAGACCCGCTCGACCTGGATCGAAGGGGCGCAAATGAAGGTCTGCAGGGACTGCCAGCGCTTCGGGGACAAGCCCAAGGCGGGAACGAAGGAGTCCCCGACCAAGGTGGTCATAGCCTCCAGGCTCGAGCAGAGGGAGAGGAGGATGCGTACCCGCGACATCTACAAAGAGGAGGAGGTCTTCGAGCTGGTGGACGACTATGCAGCCCGCATCCGGGACGCGCGCAACGCCCGCGGCTGGAAAACGGAACAGCTCGCCGCCAAGATCAGCGAGAAGGCCTCCACGCTCTCCAAGGTCGAGTCGGGCCACCTCAAGCCGGACGACGCCCTGGTGGCCAAGCTGGAGAAGGAGCTCAACATCGCGCTCATCGAGAAGGTCCCCCTGGTGAAGCCCGAGGCCAAGAGCGCCAAGCACGGCGGGGGCATAACCATGGAGCACTTCATCAAGCAGGCCAAGAAGAAGGAATGACCTAGCGGGCCAGGACCTCTTTTTT
>DATIXC010000031.1:0-4682 GCA_035518995.1 Methanomassiliicoccales archaeon
CATTGCCGCCATCCTTCAGATCAGGGATGGGGGTGTGACCGAAATGTATGAGGACGTCGGCCAGATTTACGAAATTGGAGCTCACGTCGCAGGCGCCGTAGCAAGGGTCCCCGAGGATGATGCACTTGCACCCGGTCATCCTTTCCAGCTGATCTGCCACCTCCATGGCGTGCGGCTTCAAACCCTCAGGGAACTGTAGGGCGACGGCCTTGGCCTCGTGGCTTCTAATGAATGAGGCCGCCTCTGCGATATGGAAATCGATCATCAGGGTGAGAAGAAGGGAATGCGCTTAAAGGGTTTCCTTAGACCATGAGCTCTTTTCCCTTCTCCACTTGTATGAAGCAGGGGGTGGGGAGCTTGAGGGATGCGGACCATAGGGCCTCTTTCGCCGCCGCGGCCGCACTCGCCGGGACCCGGACGGTGATTATGGCCTGCCCTGGGTGGACCCTGGCCGCGGTGCCGACCGCCTTGCCGAAGGCCGCCCTCATGCCGCTGGAGACACGGTCTGCGCCGGCGCCCGTAGCCAGCTTGTTCTCCCTCAGCACGTTGTGAGGATAGGTCCTGATCTTGAGGTAGTAGTTGTTCGCCCCCGCCTTCTTGGTCAGAAGTCGGTTGGCGGTGATGCGCGCCGCCTCCAAGGCGGTGTGACGGATCTGGCAAAGCTCCTTTACGCGGAGCGTGAACTCGATGGGGAAGTCGGCGTTGGGGTTGCCGAGGTCGAACTGGCTTATGCGCGGCGCCGGGACACCGCCCATGTATTCCTTGCGGGTGTAGGCCTGCCCTCTTATCTGCGTGTACATCCTGGCCGGCTTGCGAGTCATGTCTTCATCTCCTGTATGGGGTGACTGAGAGGGTGCCTAGATTAGGATTGGGGTATATAACCGTTGGCGACCCCAGGGCTCCAATCCATGCAGCCCTGCCTGACCACCCAAAAATGGAGGGGGTTTATCAAACTTGCGCCTTGGAACCATGAGCCGCCATCTTTCGTTTTAGTGGCCTTCCAAGCGACTTCCTAGCATTTTCTACCGATTAAGAATATATCCATCAAGATGTCCTACATCTTCCAATGGATTGCAATGGACGGGGCTAGGTTTCGTCCTCACATACCTATGGAGCTGGTTCGATGATCAAGAAGAAGCTGATCAGGAGGCTTAAGGTCGAAGAAGGCGAGAATGTGGACCTGGACGAATACGATACTGGTTGGGCGCAGAACGCGGAGCTGAGGACGGCGGGTGAGGAGGCCGTCAAGGACCGCGCCGCCCAGATCTTGGAAGAGAACCGCCAGCATCTGGCCTCCGCCCAGGAGCTGCTGTGGGCGAGCGGGATGTACTCCGTCCTCATCATCCTGCAGGGACTGGACGCCGCGGGAAAGGACGGAACGATCAGGCATGTCATGTCCGGAGTCAACCCACAGGGCTGCAGGGTACAGTCGTTCAAGGTGCCGACATCGGAGGAGATCGGGCACGACTTCCTATGGCGGTATTCCCGGGTACTGCCCTCCAAGGGGGAGATAGGGATATTCAACCGCTCATACTATGAAGACGTGCTCGTCGTCAGAGTCCATCCCGAGATATTGGACAGCCAAAAGCTCCCTACAACCAAAAGGAACGATAAGTTCTGGGAGGCCCGTTATAGGGACATCAATGCCTTCGAGAAGCACCTCCACCAGAACGGGACTCTCATCCTGAAATTCTTCCTCCACACCTCGAAGGGCGAGCAGAAGAAGCGATTGCTGGAGAGGCTCGAGAACGAAGACAAGTATTGGAAGTTCTCGGCCGCTGATCTCAAGGAGAGGGGGTTCTGGGACGATTACATCAAAGCCTATGAGATCATGCTCAGCAAGACCAGCACCAAATACGCCCCCTGGTACGTGGTCCCCGCCGACTATAAATGGGCCGCGAGGGCGCTGATTGCCGACATTATAACCACCAGGATCCAAGCGCTGGACCTCCACTATCCGAATGTGTCGGAGGAGCAGCTGGAGAGTATAAAGGAAGCGAGGGAGCAGCTGAAGAACGAATAGGCTCGAGGCGCTCGGCAAATCGGGGTTACTTGCGCTCCTTTGCCCGAGCGCCGCGGCTGAACCATCTAGGCTTCTTGATGTGGATGGGGTTCATGTCCACGGCACAGGGGACCAGTATCAGCTCCTTGGCCGCCCGCTTGAGGACCTTCTTCTCGGTCTTGCTGGTCTCGTCCCCGGGGAGCCGATGTTCGCCAGCTCTTCGTCCCTCACCGCCAAGTCGGTCGTTTCCCCGACGCTCAAAAGCAATAGCTTGAACTCTCGGGCCTCCTTCTTCTCGGCCTTGGCCGGACCCCGCCCTCTTGGCCAAGCTCCTCCATGAAGCCCTCAATAACGATCTCCTTCTGCTGGAACAGCGCTTCGCATTGATGCGCGGCCTGGCCTAGACCTCGGCGTCAGGAAGGATGAAAGAAAACGACTGGTCTGAGACTCGACAATTAATTTTGTGATGAAGCCGCCTTGGCAACCTATTTGCGTTTGAAACCCATTCATCAGAGATGAGGGCGCATGCCGCATTGCAAGGTTTGCGGGAATCCGGTCTCTAGGGAGGAGACGGAATGCAGGATCTGCGGATCCAAGCTTAATGAGCCCAAAAGATCCACCAAAAAGGCACAGGGCGGCTTCAAGCAAAGCCCTAGTTCGGGCACCGCGCCATATGGCAACCAAAGCACCAACACATGGAGCCCCCCAGTTAATGCTCAGGACGAGAGACCTAAGGGCGGGATCTCGAAGATGCTCTTGGCTTCCATACTGGTGCTCATCATCGTGGCGGTTGCCATCGGTTTCGTGCTGTATTCGATGGAGGGCGTAAGCCCAACGGAATGGAACCCAATCATACCCAACGGGAAGTCGTTGGCTTTCGATCATTACGACAACACCACCATACAGGTCAATTTCAATGGCTTCGACTCATCGATGCACTTCAGCGACTGCGCCTTCCGCATTTCGATCGACACCTGGACCTCGTCCCCGCACGGGATGGTTACCTGGCAGAGCGTTTACGTCACCTCCGATGTCTCCTCCTACACGATAGACGTGTACTTCGTGGACTGGGACGACAACGGCTATATCGATAGCCAGGACTATTGCATCCTTTCCACCGAGAACGTCCCGATCGGGCTCCATTGCTCCATGGGGATCTTGAACGCCCATAGCAACCAGGTCATCTGCGAGGGCACTTTTACCTTCTGACCGGGGAAGGTGTTTTATCGTCCAATTTGTTGAGGTAATCCGAGGGTGGGCGTTCTTGGCCAAGCGCAGGGTATCCAACCGCGAGATGAGGGACATAGCCGAATCCAGGATGTCCATATTGCTCTCATTGGCGAGGTCGGAGGGGATGTCGGGGAACATGGAGAGGAGCAAGAGGTATTTCCGGCTCGCCCGCGCAGTGAGCATGCGCACCAATACCCCCTTGCCCAAGGGAACGCTTTACTGCCGAAGCTGCATGACCCTGCTCTTTCCTGGAAGGAACTGCAGGGTGCGCCTTCGCAAGGGCAAGTTGGTCCTGCATTGCCTGGATTGCGATTCCATCAGACGCCGCCCATATGCCAATGTCAAGGGTGAGGAACATGGGAAAGAAGCTGAACAAGAAAGAGCTTAAGGGGAAGGGCACCGTGCTTAAGGCCACGATGCACGTCGGCAAGGACGGGGTCACGGACGGCCTAGTGGCGGAGCTCAAGAACCAGATGAAGGCCAACCGCCTGGTGAAGGTCAAGGTCCTCGCATCCTCGGCGAACATGAAGAGGGAGATGGCGGAGGACCTAGCGAGCAGAGCGGGAGCCGTGCTCATCGAAGTTAGGGGCAACACCATCCTATTCTGCGACTCTAAAGCGGTAGCGAAATAGGGCCGCCCCTTGATCTAAGGCCCATCGGTGATTTTGTATCAGGCCAGCTTCGGCGCACCAAAGGGTTTATGGTGGGAAAGACGGTTCTTGCTGACTTGGTTGAGGCAACATGCTCGACGTCGACGTGATCCGCAAGAACCCGGAACTGATCCGGGCCATGCTCAGGAACCGCAACTACTCCGAGGAGATACTGGAGCAGTTCCTGTCCGTCGACGACGAGTGGCGCCGCGCCATCGAGGAGTCGAACCAGCTGAGGCGGCAGCGCAACCTTGTCGCCGAGCAGATCCCAAAGCTCAAGGACGACGAGAAGCGCAGGAGAATAGCGGAGATGAAGGAGGTCGCGAACCGCATCGCTGAGCTCGACGCTCGGGCGGCCAGCTTGGAAGGGACGCGCGGAGACATCGTCCTCAACATACCCAACATCCCCGATGCCTCCGTGCCCATCGGGTCCAGCCCGACGGAGAACGTCCTGATCCGGGAGGGGGGGACGAAGCGCCAGTTCGACTTCACGCCCAAGGACCACATAGCCATCGGCGAGGACCTGGACATTATAGATTTCAAGAGGGGGGCGAAGGTCGCCGGAAGCGGCTTCTACGCTCTGAAGGGGGATGGCGCTCGCCTGGAACGTGCGATGATCAACTTCATGCTGGACCTGCACCGCAACCAAGGATATCTGGAGGTGTTCCCTCCGGTGGTGGTCAACCGGGCGGCGGTCATCGGCACCGGGCAGTACCCGAAGATGAAGGAGGACATGTACTGGTGCGAGAGGGACGATCTCTGGCTCAACCCAACGGCCGAGGTCCCATTGACCAACCTGC
>DATIXC010000032.1:0-4196 GCA_035518995.1 Methanomassiliicoccales archaeon
TGAGCATGCCCTTGTCGTTGATGACGGGAACGTTGCGGAGCCCATAGCGGAACAGCACCCTGGCCGCATCGTCCAGGTCCATATCCGGACTGACGGAGTAGGTTCCCTTGCGGATGATGGTCCGAATCTTGGCATCGGGTCTGTTGATGTTCCTAAGGAGCTCCTTGGCGGTGACGAAGCCGATGAGCCTTCCCCTGTCCGTGACAGGGAGACCGTGGAACTCGGTGTGGATCACCTTGTCGACGGCTTGCTGAACCGTGAATTCCCCAGGGATGGAGATCACGTCACGGATCATGTAGTCCTCGACCTTGAGCTTCCTGTCATCCATGGTGCATCTCGATTGCTTTCACCGATAAAGATTTTGCAGTGAGCCTATCACCCAAGGAAAATTACCGAACAAGATCGGAAACGAGAATCGACCAGCGAGGTGGAATGTGGCCATCATACCTCAACTGATAAATAGGACTAATTTATTCTGGAGACCACCGCGAGCCCTGGTAGTGTAGCGGCCTATCATGAAGCCCTGTCGAGGCTTCGACTCGGGTTCAAATCCCGACCAGGGCGCCATTCTTTTCCCTTGATCGACCCCATGACAAGGGAGTCCAAAACCACTCATTTTATCAGGGGCAGGACCTCGGCCTTGAGACGGCTGATGGTCTCGTCCACCTCGCCCGCGACCTCCTCGGGCTCAGGCATTCCCTCGTGGTCGTGGAGCGCCTCCCAGGCCTTGGGGTCCTTGGGGTAGACCCCGGAAATGGTGCAGAACATGATGGCCCAGCACCGCGGCACCGCCTCGAGGTTGTAGCCTCCTCCGCCCACCACCATGTACTGGCCATTGCAGAGCTTGTGAGCGGCATCGTGGGTCAGCTTGGCTATATTCTCGTAGCCGTGGGTGGTGAGGCCGAGCCCGACCAACGGATCGGAGAAATGAGCGTCCACGCCGAACTGATGGACGATCATGTCCGGGCGGTACTCGTCCAGAGCGGCCAGGACCACCTCCTTGTAGGCCTTCAGATAAGTGGCGTCGCCGGTGCGGAACGGGAGGGGCACGTTGATCGCGTATCCCTTGCCATAGCCCTCCCCGACCTCCTTGGTCTTGCCTGTGCCAGGGTAGAAGCCGAGGCTGAGATGGTGCATGGATATGGTTAGGATCTTCTCGTTGTAGAAGACGGACTGCGTGCCGTCGCCATGGTGGCCGTCGATGTCGATGATGGCCACCCTCTCCTTCTTGAAGCGGCGCTGAAGGGCCCTCACCGCCACGGCGATGTCGTTGAAGACGCAGAAGCCGGAGGAGCACTCCGCGCGGGCGTGGTGCAGCCCACCTGCGGGGTTGAAGGCGTGCAGGAACCTACCGTTCACTATGCCTTCCACCCCATCCAGCGTGGCGCCGACCGCGGCCAGGCTCCCTTCGAAGAGGGTCTCGGTCGCAGGGGTGTCGCCCCGGTCCAGCATCCCCCCGCCGGACTGGCAGCGCTTCTTCACGAAATCGATGTGCTGTTGGCTGTGGACCATGAGCAGGTCCTGCTCCGTGGCCGGATGGGTCTTGTAGATGATGGCATGGTCGCCGAATATGCCCATGCTCTCCAGGAGCTCGCGGGTCTTCCAGTCCCTTTGGGGTTGCCAGGGGTGGTTCTCCCCGAAGTAGTACTTGGGGAATTCCTCATTGTATAGGAAGGCGCAATGGTCCCCGGTCATAGAGGCCACCTTAAAGTTTGGCTAGTATAAATCTGTGAGGGGGACTTAAGGCAATCGTAGAAAAACCCCACGTCATTCGACGAAGTGGAGGCAAAGCGGGCTCCTCCCCTTCGCCAGCCCCTTGGAGATCATCCCCAGCTCCACCCATGCGCAGTTGAATATCGCCGTCGGGACGAGGCAGGTGGTGGTCAGGCCCGAGCGAGAGGCCAGGTCCAGGATGCGGTTGTCGTCCCAATCGGTGAGGTCGTCCATGTCCGCCTCCTTCAGGAGGGTGGCGAAATGGGCAACGCTGGGGCAGTCGGAGTCGATCTCAATGGAGACCTTTCCAGCGCCGAGGTCCTTGACCACGACGGTGGTGGTGTTGTCGCATATGGTCGCGTCCACCCTTACCTTGGAGACCATTCCAGCACCTCAGATAGCAACGGCGGTCGACGGTTATAAAGAATAGCAGGCGCCTCAGCTCCCGCTCCCCGGCGCGGTCCCGAGAATGGTCAGGCTGTAGGCGTCGATGCGCTCGTCGTATTGAATTAGGGACCTGATCTTGAAGACCTGCTCCACGTTGTACTGGGTGAGCACATCGGGAACCTCGCCGGCCGCCAGGACCCTGCCCTCGCTGAGCAGGATGAGCTTGTCGCAATAGCGGGCAGCCAGGTTCAAGTCGTGAGAGACCATGATGACGGTGAGCTTCTCCCGGCGGGCCAGCTCCCTGACCAGTTCCATGATCTCCATCTGGTGGTTGACGTCGAGGTGGAGGGTCGGCTCGTCCAGGAGCATGATCTTCGGCCGCTGGGCCAAGGCCCTGGCGATTATCACTCTCTGCCTCTCCCCGCCGGACAGCTGGTTCATGGTCCTCACCGCCAGATTGGAGACGCCGGTGGCCTCCATGGCCTGCTTGACGATCTCGATGTCCTCCTTGGACTCCCGCTGGAACCTGTCCATGGAGGGGTTCCGCCCCATCAGCACGATCTCCAGCGCGGTGAACGGGAAGGTGATGATGCAGTTCTGGGGGACCACCGCCATCTCATTGGCGATCTCCTTGCGGCTCAGGGCCCCGATCTCCTTCTCCTCTACCAGCACGGTGCCCTTGGACGGGGAGAGGGCGCGGTTCATGCATCGTAGGAGCGTGGTCTTGCCCGAGCCGTTCGGTCCGAGGACCCCTATTATCTCGCCCTCCATTGCCTCGAAGGCCACGTCCTTGAGGACGGGGACGGAGTTGTAGGCGAACTCAATGCCTTGGACCCTCAGCCGCATGCTCACCATTCCGTGGCCTCCTTCCTCCTCCTTAGAAGGTAGAGGAAGAACGGCGCCCCCATGAGCGAGGTGATGACGCCCACCGGCAGCTCCTGGGGGGCCATGATGGTGCGCGCCACCGTGTCGGTGGCGATCAGGAATATCGCTCCGGCGAGCAAGGAGGCCGGGAACAATATCCGGTTGTCAGGGCCGATTATCATGCGCATTATGTGAGGGACGATCAGGCCGACGAAGGCGATGACCCCGGTGAAGGCGACTGCGGCGCCAGTGACCAGTGCAGAGCCGAAGAGCATGATCTTGACCGTGTTCTTCGGGTCCACACCCAGGCTTGTGGCGTGGGTCTCGCCGACGATCATGGCGTTCAGGTCCCTAGAGAAGGCGAAGAGCAGGATGAACCCAGGGATCAGGAACGCAAGGACTATCCAGGTCTGGGTCCAGTTAGCCGTGTTCAGACTTCCCATGAGCCAGAACACCACCCTCTCCATCGTCCCGGTGGATCCTTGGGCGGCCAGTATCTGAAGCAGGGAGACCATGGCCGAGAAGAAGGCGCCCACGGCTATGCCCGCCAGCAGCAAAGTGGTCGTGGGCAGGGCGCCCTCGACCCTACCCAACATGTACACTAGCAGGAGAGTGACCATGGCGAAGACGAAGGCCGAGACGGGGATGGCGAAATTGCCCGCGACCAGGGTGAAGCCCAGGACGATCATCAGAGAGGCTCCGAAGGCCGCTCCTTGGGAAATCCCGATGACCGAGGGTGAGGCCATGGGGTTCTTGAAAATGCCCTGCAGGGCCGTTCCAGCAATGGAGAGGCATGCTCCGACCAGCCCCGCCATCACGATGCGAGGCTCTCTCACTTGTTGGATGATGTTCACTTCGGCGGGGGACGCTCCTTCGGTATTTCCGATCAATATCGCCAGGACCTTGCCAGGAGGTATGTAGATGGTCCCGAGGCAGAGGCAGACGATCGAGGTGACGAATAAGGCGACGACGAGGATTATGAGGGCAAGCGCCCACCTGGCCATCTTCTCTGCGTGCAGCTGCTCAATAGACTTGCTCTCCATGCTCAGACCTCCTGTTTCGCGGTGTGGAGGGAGTCCTTCTCGGACATGGACAGGTACTCCCTCACGGTGAGGATGGAGCACGTGACCCTGGGCATGTGCTTCTTTGCCGCTATCACCGCATCGGCCATCTCTTCCCGTGTTGGTCTTCGATAAGGAAGACCGGGAACGGGGATGTAGCCGGTGATGTGC
>DATIXC010000033.1:0-3159 GCA_035518995.1 Methanomassiliicoccales archaeon
TAGCGCGATACCGGAGGGAAGGTCGTTCTGCTCCGACAAGTGCGAGTCCGAGCATCGCGCCAGGGTCAGGAGGCAGAAGAACCGCAACCTGATCTACACGATCATCCTGGTCGGGGTCGTCGCTTCATTGGGCCTATTGATGCTGCTGCTATGACCTGGACTGGGCCTTGCGCACCGCGTCCACCATCCGGGCCACCATCTTGGTCTCCTTGACGTCGTGGGCGCGCACCACGCTGGCCCCGTTCATCATGGCGATCGAGGCTATGGCCAGGCTGCCCTCCTTCCTGCCGCCCACCTCTTGGCCCAGGACCTTGCCTATGAAGCTCTTGCGCGACGCCCCGATGAGCAACCCCCGACCCAAGCAGCGGAACTCCTGGAGCCTCACGATGATCTGCAGGTTGTGGTCGAGGGTCTTGCCGAACCCTATCCCCGGGTCCAGGAGGATGGACCTGGGGTCGACGCCGTTTCCCTCCGCCCCCTTCAACCTCTCGTCCAGGAAGAGCGCGATGTCCCCGACCACGTCCTCGTACGACGGTTTTTCCTGCATGTCGCCCGACTCGCCGAGCATGTGCATGATCACCGTCCCCGCTCGATGGCGGGCGACGGCCTCGGTCATCCTCGGGTCCCTCAGCCCGCTGACGTCGTTGACTATCTCCGCGCCGGCATCCAGGGCGGCGATGGCGACCTCGTGGTGGCGTGTGTCCACGGACACGGGAACCTCGAGCCGGGAGGCGAGCTCCTCGATGACCGGGACGACCCTTCTCTCCTCCTCCTCGACCGCGGTCTCGCTGGAATACGGCCTGGTGCTCTCCCCGCCCACATCGATGACGTCCGCGCCCTCCTCGACCATCTGCCTGGCCCTAGCGACCGCCTTCCCCTTGTCCATGTAGAGGCCCCCGTCCGAGAACGAGTCGGGGGTGACGTTGAGGACCCCCATCACCAAGGTCGAGCCCAAGCCCAGCTCCCTCGTCGCCAGTCTCCATGGGGGCGGGTCCGGTGCAAGGTACCTGGACAACGCTTGCCATACCGCCTGGAGGCGGTCGTCGGGACGGGACCGGCATTCGGGCCCCTGTAGGACGCCGTGCTCGAAGACCAGCATGGCCCGGGGGATGCTCGTCCCGCAGCGATAGGCGTCCCCTCCCAGCTCCTCGGCGGCGTAGGAGATGTCGTCGACCTCATTGGCCTCCTTGGACTCCACGAAGAAGAATGCCAGGTCATAGAGGTCCTGCGGCGCCTCCGCCACCTGGGGGAGCCCTAGCCTGGACCACTCGTCCCTCGCCTCAGGGAGGCCGGAGTAGTTGCGCAGGCGCGCGATCATGTCAGCCCTCTACCAGGGGCTCCAGGAGCTCGACCAGGTCCATTATCCGCACCTTGCTCCCGCAGCTCTCCCCCCCGACCCTGAGGTTGTTCACGCAGAAGGGGCAGCTCGTCACCATCACGTCCGCGAACGAGGCCTCCTCGACACGCCTGGCCGCGATCTTCTCCGACAGGTCCGGATAGGCGGACCTCACCCCTCCTCCTCCCCCGCAGCAGCGGGCGGTGTCCTTGCTCCTGGCCATCTCCCGGAACTCGGCGTCCGGTATCCTGGCTATCAGTTTCCTTGGGGCCTCGTAGACGCCGCAGTGCCGACCCAGATGGCAGGGGTCGTGGTACGTGATCCTCTTCTGATAGGGTGAGAGCTTGACCTCCCGCTCGGCCAGGAACTCGGAGATGTGCTTCACCTTGAAATCTACCTTGACGTGGCGGGGGTACTCTTCCTTGAACATGCGGTAGCACCCTGCGCAGGAGAACACCACCTCCTCCTTCCCCGCCGAGGATATGGCCTCCACGTTGCGCTCCATGATCTCCTTGAGCTGCTCCTCGTCCACGCCGATGCGCTGCAGCACGCTGCCGCAGCAGGCCTCGTCCACGACGGAGAACTCCTCCCCCAGCTTGCTCAGTATGGAGGCGGTCGCCCGGGCGATGCTGGGGTTGCGGTGCGCGGCGGTGCAGCCCACGAAGTACCCCAGCTCCCCTCCGCCCCCGCCGAGCCCCAGGGCGTCCTGGACGCGCTTGGCCTCGCCGTAGGGGTTGCCATGCGCCACGACGTTGGCCACGAGCCTGGCGTGCCTCGGCAGCATCTTGCCGCTGGCCACTAGGTCGCGGCGGGCCCGCTCCACCACGTCCACCACCTCGATGGCGGAGGGGCAGCGGCGCTCGCAGTCCTTGCAGGTCGTGCATTGGTAGAGGTGCTCGACCACGCTCTCGTCCGCGGGGATGTCCTTCCTGAGAAGCCCGTAGGCGAGGATGATCCGGCCCCTGGCCACGCTGGGGTCCCAGCCGACTCCCTCGTAGGTGGGGCAGACCGACTTGCAGAAGCCGCAATAGGTGCAGGTCATCATCGTCCCCTGCGCGGCCCGGAGGTTCTTGGCCTCGATGTACTCGGCCATGGCTCAGATCACCTTTGGCACCACCACGCTTCCCTCGTATATGACTATGACGCTGGCACCGGGGTCCCGGGCCAAAGAGTCGTCCAGGGCGGCCTGCGCGCTCTCGAAGGGACGGATGTCGATCCTGAGGAGGGCTTCCGGGTCGAGGGAGGTCACGCCGCAGATCCTGGACCGCTTGGAAATCTCCAGGATCTTGGCCGCCTTGTGGTCGCCGAGCCTGTACTCTGCCTCGATCCCCCTCAGCACCTGCTCCTTGTCGCTGGAGGAGGAGAGCACCTCATAGAAGCGCCTGTCGCCTATCCCCTGGCGGCACTTGGATACGAAGATGAGCGTCCCTCCCGCCTCGAGCGCCCCCTTGGCGTTCTCTATGGCCTTCTGCGATTGGTAGAGGTCGACGTCCATGGGATAGCTGGCGATGGAGACCACTATCCCCGCCCTCTTCTCGATGGGGACGACGAAGACGCGATTGGCGTCCTCGACGGCCTTGCGGAAGGACGCTCGGAGGTCGCCGCAGGCGACCCTGTGGATCCTGTGGTTCCGGTCCAGGACGACCTGGATGCCGAACATCTCCTTGCTGGAGAGATGCCCCAGGCAGTCCATCATGTCCTCGTGCACCGGGTTCCCATCCAGGGCCAGGAGCCCGGCCTGGGGGCGCATGGCGAGCCTGTGGTTCTGCTCAATGGTGGAAAATGCGCAGACCCCCGGGAGGATCGATTTCCTGCCCCCGGTG
>DATIXC010000034.1:0-3554 GCA_035518995.1 Methanomassiliicoccales archaeon
CAAGGGGGGTTCCCCCTCCTTGCGGTAGCGCACCAGGCCTCGGAGCACCCCTTCGATCCTGTTCCGGTTGAGACCATTCTCGAGCATCACCGAGGTCAGAAGCACGATCAGCCCCTCGCTCTCCCCGTTCTCGAGGAAGAGCTTGACCGTCCTGCTGGATTCCTCCAGGGCTCCCTTTTCTGTTGAGACTTTCTGCATCAGAATGTGCCAGTCTCCGACGAGCTGGTCCTCACTCACGCGACCCAGGTAAGAACGATAATAGAAGGCGACGTATCCGGCAACCAGGGCCACGAAGAGCCACTCGAAGAGCACCACAGCGTCGGGGGACCTTTGCGCCAGCAAGGGGCGGAGGATGATCGCGTACTCGAAGAAGAGGACCGCCGTCAACGCGACGAAGATCATGTTCCGATCGTTGTTGAGGTACCATCCAAGGGCGCTCAAGTTCGGATTTCTGTGATCCTTGAGCAAGGACAGCAGGGAAATCGGGGCCGCGACCAGCATAGCATAGGCGATGGCGGTGCCGAAATCCATGCCACTTCGCGACAGGGCAGGGGCGATCAGGAAGAAGGGCACGCAGATAGAGGCTATGGCCATGGCCCTGAGAATCGGGTAATAGGCGCGATAACGCGACCTAATCGATATCACGAGCGCAAGGAAGAGCCCAACAAAAGCGAAGGCGATAGAGGCTTGATGGGCCTCCGCCGCCGAGCCGGAGCTTTGTCCCCAGAGCAGACCGGCAAGAAAGAGAAGCATTCCGAGAACCATCAGGCCCTTGCAGATGTCGCCCACCATGTACCCTACGAACGTCTCCTTCACGATGATGAAGCCCGTCAGGCAAATAGCCAGGAGCGCAAGTGGGAGCAGCAAAAGCGCTAAGGACGTGCTCACCAGGATGACCCCGAAAAGCAGGAAGATACCTACCTCGACAAGGACCAGCTGACCAATCCTCTTGAGAGCTGGCCGATAGGAATCTTCCTCCGCAACGCGCCGGTGGAGGTAGGGGTTTGCAGGAGGCCGCACCGCCTCCTGAGGAAGCGAGGCGCTCAACCCTTGACCTCCTTGACCGCAGCAAACATCTTCTCGTAATCCGAACGGCCCATGGCCTCGGGACCGAACTCCGCCCTCTCGAACAGGGAGGTCATCAGTTCCAAAGCGCCGCCCTTCGATTTTTCCAGGCATTTTGAGAGTTTGGATTGGGCCTCGCGAGGTGTTAGGTCCTCTGATAGCGTGGTGCACGAAAGGGATAGCTCCTTGAGGGTATCGGAGTACAGGTGGGCTATCTCCTCTCCGTATAGGGTGACCTTCACCGTCTCCTCGGTCTTCCCCTCTTTCCCTGCGACGATGAGCTGATGCCGGCCTAAAGGTAGCTGTAAGGGCAATACTGCGGTCCCATCGACCAGCTTGATGGCCCCCTGTTTCATGCCATCGATCGAGAGTTGTAGCAGGCCCTCCCGTCCTCTGACCCTGAGTAGGAGCTCCTCACTTTGATGCCAGACGGGAGGAAGGCCTGCTGGTATCTGAGGGAACTCCAAGAGATAGGGGCCGACCTTCTTGGGTGGGGACCTGACGGGCTTCGCCTTCATCTTAGGCAGCCTGATCCTTCGACCGCTGGCCTGATAGTAATAGGCCAAGACGGCGAAGGCGCTGACCAGGACCAAGGCGATCGCCGACCATGCATGATTTACAAAAGGCGTGGGCGAATACAGCATCCTTGCTTGGGATGGCAAGTACTCATCCGTTCCAAGGAAGATGAAGGTGAGGTTCTCGGATTTCGATGAGGGCGGGGCAAAATCCGCAACACCATTCTTATCGGTGATGGCTGTGAGGTTACCAGCGGAGCTAGAGAGCCTGATCGGCATCCGCGCCAACGGCAGGCCATTGTCGTCCACCAGCATTGCCGATAGCCTGTTATTCACCACAGATGTCGTGAGCAAGGTCCGAGAAACGATGTTCTCCTGCACCATCTCGGATCCGAATTCGCCTACGGAAACCTCGATGATGGTGGTGCCCAATGACCTCTCAATAGGTATCAATAAGGGAGCCGCGAAGGCCCCTTTGGAATCGGTCTGGGCCATCGCGCCGAGTAATCCATTCGAGCTACAGAATACTGGCATCCCGGACAATGCTACCCCGCGAACCGAAGCCTTTCCTGAAAGGACGTTCGCCTCCCCTCTCACCAATTTGGTGGTCGAGATGCTCAATTGGACGTACCCAAAATGAACCGCGAACAGGCTGCTTGCGGATATCAGCTCCTCCGTACCATCGAAGGTCACCTTAACGGTGAGATCGCACGGCAATGACCTTGTCAACGAATAATACCCGATCCCCGTTTCATCGATACGGACTGGCTCGTTGCTATTATAGCCCGATTCATTGGTGGAGACGTTTATCCAGGATGAGCGGACGGATGCCCCGCGGTACTTTCCGAAAACACTTATCTGGAAGTATAGCATCTGGCCAGGGGGCGCGACGGTGAGTCCGCTCGGTCTGTATATGGAAATCCATATGTCGTCGACCACCTGGATCGTGGGGTCGCTCCAGGATGGCCCATACTCCTGATTGCCGGCGCACTGAGCGACGACCTGATATGACCCTAGCTCGACATTGGGCATGAGGCAGCTCGCATTGAAGGACCCGTCGCGAAGCCAGGCCTTTCCGCAATAGATTCTGGCCCCGCTGACCTTGTCCTTGGTTATGTAGATTCTCACCGACATGCCCGTGAGCGGCGTCCCATGGTCATCGGTGACCGTTCCAACGACATTGAACCTCGACATGAGGGCGGTCCGCGAAGCGATGGAGGTGACGTTGGTCACCGTCGACTTCGTAGGGACCTGATTGATGGGGTAGGCTCCGAAGTCGATCTCTTTGGGGCTCTTATCCACCAGCTTCAACCTTATCGTGCTGGGGGTGGTGTTCACCCAGCCTTCGCCCATGTCCTGTGCGACCTCGTACTCCCCAGGCCAGACCGCGAAAGAGTATCGACCGGTCTGATCAGTGGTTGCAATCAGGCTGGTGTTCTGCATCAGATCCGTCAGTGACACCTCTTGATATTCCAGAGGATGGTCGTCGTCATCGACCCCATTCATGTTATCGTCCTGGAACACCTTGCCGGATATCTTGAGGTCCGGGATTGCCATCACAGCACGGTCCAGATCATCCCACCAACCTAGCGCGTCGACGGTGATCCATCCCAGACCGTCAAGCTTGACCTCGGCATAGGCGTGGGCCTCCGCTGCGGTGACGTTCTGATAGACCGTCGTCGGATCTATCATGAAACCCACGACCATCCTGGATGGTATGCCCGCCGAGCGCAGCATCAGAACCAGCGCGCTGTTGAAGTGCGTGCATATGCCCTCCTTGCTAGTGAAAAGGAAGAACTCGACCGGATCTGTTCCTGGGCCGGGTTTGGGATGATTGATTTCGTACTGATAGTTTTCTCGCAGGTAGCTCCTTATCGCAGAAATCTTGTCGTAGTCTGTGTTCGAACCCCCGATAACGAAATCGGTCAACTCCTTGATTCTTGAATCAAGCTCATATGGAATCTGCAGATAGGC
>DATIXC010000035.1:0-9654 GCA_035518995.1 Methanomassiliicoccales archaeon
TCAGGGGTGACACCCACCGCGTCACCGTTCACCTCATTCTTCTCGCCGATCCATACTTCCTCGATCTCGCCATCAGATGCATTTCCTTCCTTGGATTTCTTGCCGAATGGGTTGAGCACGCCTATCACGAGAAATAGAAGAAGGTGGGAGGGTTTCATGGTTTTTGTTCCCCCTCCCTTGGTTTTCAGGCTCTCACCTCACTTACCTAAGGGTAATCCAGCTGCTCAGGTAGGTCTCTGGTGTGGTGAACTCGGACAGAGTCGGCATCCCGTGAGATGGCATTAGCTTAATCTGCACGTGGGTGCTGGTGTCCCAGCCAAGCTCGTTGCCAGTGCCTCCGATGGTTATCTTGATGAGGTCGCCCTGGGCCACGAAGTTGTTATCCATGGTTCCCTGTACAGGTTCCGCAAGGTAGTGCGAGGCATCAGCGGTCGCATTATCAAATGCAAGTTCGACTTGATTTGCTCCATCGGTAACCAATATCGTTACCAGGCTCATGTCAATGCTCGGGCTTCCGGCCGCGAGTCTGACATAGAGGTAGCAGTTATCGATGGAGTTGGTCGTGTTGCCGACTTCTCCCATCACGCTGTACACCACAAAGCCAGATGCAACGTTGTTGATGGCATCCGTCCCAGTGGATTGCGCTTGTTCTCGAACCGTGTTCGCCGTGCTGATGAGCACGGATGCGGCGACTGCTGCGACTAGTACCATGGCAATAAATATGATCATGGTCCCGACGCCCATCTCGCCGCGTTTGTTCCTTCTGATCTTTGTCTTCGCTAGCATTCGCTCGTACCCCCGCTCATCCCTAGAAATGTGTCAATACTGTTCACTAGTTGTCCGGTGTGTATCTAGGTGTTCGCTGGTTTGTGTCTGTGGATGATCCTCAGAATCTGCCCCATTTCTGGGAACTCTGAAGATGGTGCATCCCGAAGATACATAATTGAACATAAATATAAAGATATCTCTAATTCACGACAAAAATAAAACGCTGGGTCGATTGGAGTTTAGTTTATTTACCAACCTGCAATGGATTATTATCGAAATGGATAACGATTTGGTTTAGGGTTGTTATCAAGATGGATAATAGTACTAGAATATTGAGATTTCATAGAGGATAGAAATCATCTTTAAAACGACATACTTGATGACCTCTGTGCTCCTGCGCGCAAGAGAATTATCGAAATCCTTCGGAAAGAAGGAAGTGCTGCATTCCGTCAGTGTTGTAGTCGAGAAAGGGGACCGCATCGGCCTGGTCGGACCCAATGGCTCAGGGAAGTCGACGCTTTTAAGAATCCTCACTGGGGCGCTCAAGCAAGATACAGGGGACCTGGAGGTCCTGACCGACAGT
The DNA here is from genome assembly GCA_035518995.1 of Methanomassiliicoccales archaeon. Lineage (GTDB taxonomy): Archaea > Thermoplasmatota > Thermoplasmata > Methanomassiliicoccales > UBA472 > JAJRAN01. The sequence goes on from DATIXC010000035.1 coordinate 1,352, forward strand.
ATCGGCTACCTGGCTCAATTGGAGGAAGGAGAGGCCGACACCATCGAGGGCGCCCTTGTCGACCCTAGACTAAGGATCATCGATTCGCGCATGCGGGAGCTCGAATCGGAGATGGCGCTATCGGGTCTGGACCGAGGCATCGACCTGGACGAGGTCGCAATGGAGTACAACCGTCTCCAAGAAGAATTGGTCGCCAGGAGGGAGCATCTGGTCGAAGGGAACAGGAAGGACGCCATGGAGCGCATGGGCATCGCCGATCGGTCCGGGTACGACAAGATGGACGAGATGAGCGGGGGCGAGAGGACCAAGGTCCGCCTCGCCCGGATGCTAATGCAGGCGGAGGAGGCCGACCTCCTGATAATGGACGAGCCGACCAGCCATCTCGACATCGAAGGCGTGGAGACGCTGGAGGACAATCTCCTCGGGTACCATGGCGCGGTGATTGTCGTCTCCCACGACCGCTATTTCCTCGACCGGGTAGCGACCTGCATCTGGGACCTGGATAAGGGGGTGGTCCGGGAATTCAAGGGCAACTATTCCGATTTCGTCAAGAAGAAGGCCCTGGAACTGGAGAAGCTGAAGGTCGCCAGCGAGAAGAACCGAAGGGAACGTGAGCGCCTGGTCAAGGTGGCAGAGGAGCAGCACCTTCGCAACTGGTTCGGCACGACGCACAAGACCACCCTAAGGAGAGTGGAAAGGATGGGGATGGTGGAAGGCCCTGAGCAGGAGGATAGCGTCAGCTTCGGCATCGAGGTCGCCGAGAAGCACAGCAAGGGCTTCGTGCAGGCGAAGGACCTGGTGGTGGTCAGGGGGAACCGCAAGGTCCTGGACAAGCTCGACATGGAGTTGAACCTGGGGGACAAACTGGGCATCTTCGGCCCCAATGGCTCGGGGAAGACCACCCTTCTGAAGGTCATCATGAAGGAACTGGGCCATCTCGGTGAGCTTTGGGTGTCCCCAGCCGCCAAGATCGGTTACTTCTCCCAAGGGCATGACGGTCTGGACGAGAGACTGACCCCCGAGGAGCAACTCCTTCAGGCCCTGGGAAAGGAGGAGAAGGGATCGGCAAGGTCCCTGCTGGCGAGGCTGCTATTCGACGACCTTGAGGTCAAGACGCCCATCGGTAGGCTCTCTGGGGGTGAAAGGGCCAAGGTGACCCTTGCCCTGCTGATTTGCGAGCGTCGGAACCTCCTTCTCCTTGACGAGCCGACGAATTACTTGGACACTGATTCCAGAGAGGCGGTAGAGTCGGCATTGCGCGAATATCCGGGCACGCTCGTCCTGGTGACCCACGACCGTTACCTGATGGATGCGGTATGCAACAAGGTCGCCGAAATGAGGAACGGCCGGCTGCGAGTGTTCAACGGCACATATTCCCAAATGAAAGGCATGACCCAGCAGGAGACCGTGATCGCGGAGGCACAGGTGTATCGGGTCGTGTTGGGCTTCACCGATTGGACCACCAGGAAGAAGCTCAAGCCAGGTGATACTGTGGCCATTGCCCCCTCCGAGCTCGAGAACTATCGATGGGCCTTGGACAATGGCAAGCTGAAGCGCTTGGACAAGAAGGAGTACAAGAAGATCAAGAAGCCTGAGGCGGGTTGAAAGCAAGGCCGAGCTTGACTGGCGGCCCTCCAGGTATCCGACCTTGTCCTGGGTAAGGCAAGGAAAAGGGCGCCGACCGCGATCGGTCATTGCCGAGTCATGCCCAGCGACTCCAGGGCCGCCAAGGTCTTGCCCAGGTGTTCCTGCAATACCAGTAGATGGTCCGTTCGATAGGAGGAGATCACGAAGATCGGGACGCCCCTCTCGGCAAGCGCGTTTGACACAGAGGCGAGGAGACCAACGAGGTCCAGCGAGAGGTCGTCAACGAATGATATCATGCTGTAAGCCCGGTGCCCGTAGGCTTCACTCTCGTCTAATATGGGCGACACCAATGTGCGCTCTCCCTCGTAAAGCACTTCAGCGAAGGCGCCATCGGTCCGCTCATCGGCTTTTATGAGCCTTACCTCGTAGGCCTCCGCGTGGACCTTGAACCTCTTCCCTGTGGCAACATAGTGCATCTCACTCGGCACGAGACCGGATGGTCCTGCGGCGAAATCATGTTTGCCATTAAGCCAGAAACAGAAGCACCACCTTAAAGGCCAAAGCCATTAGATATTTGCCACATCATCTCCCAGGAACGGACGTGGAGACATGCTCTCGCAAGAACCGATCGACCTAGGGAAGGTCAAGCAGACCGAGATCGACAAGGAAGCCCTCAGGCTGGCGATAATCGCCGAGCTCGATGCTGTGTCGCTGTATGAGCAGCTCGCAGCCGCTGTCAAGAAGGAGGACCTGAGGAAGGTCCTTCTCGAAGTGGCTCGTGAAGAGAAGACCCACGTTGGCGAGTTCCAGGCCCTGCTGCTGAAGTATGATGAGGAGCAAGCGGACGAGCTGGAGAAGGGCGCGAAAGAGGTCGAGGAGCTGACCGAGAAGTGAGCACTTTTACGAACCGATGCAATTAGGCGGTGAGTACCGACGATAGAGGAGGCGGCGTTCTGGGGCTTCATATCCACCGTTCCCCTCATCATTGGCGCATGGATGGCCTTCAGGTTCAAGCCGTCATCCAGGATCGTCGGCATAGTGATGGGGTTCGGCGCCGGGGCCTTGATCGCCGCCGTGGCCTACGAGCTCATCCCGGAGTCCTCACCGAGGGACTTCGCCTCCTTCATCTCCCTTGGCATTGGCGCGGTGGTCTTCTATCTGGCCTCGTCAATGATCGACAGGCGCTCCAGGTCCAAGGATTGCGAGAACGATAAGGCGGAGACCGGCCGGACCATCGCCCTGGGCGCGCTCCTGGACGGCATCCCCGAGTCGATCGTGCTAGGCATGTCCCTGATGATCGGGGAGGCGATCAGCGTGGCCTTCCTCGGGGCCGTGTTCGTGTCCAACCTCCCCGAGAGCATCAGCGCGACCTCGGAGATGGACCGGGGAGGGATGCCCCATCATAAGGTTTACCGAATTTGGATAATCGTCATGTTATCCTGCATCGTATTCACGGTCCTGGGCGCTGTTTTGATACAGTACGTCCCTGGCCTGGAAGGCTTCTATGTCAAGGCATTCGCCGCCGGAGCCGTGCTGGCGATGCTCGCTGACTCCATGATCCCCGAGGGCTTCAGGGAGGGTGGGAGGCTGACAGGCCTTATGACCGTGATGGGATTCGCCTTCGCGTCCATCCTAGCACTTGTCGGATGAAATCAGTCAGAGCGTTTTCCTTTAATCGTTCTTCATTCAATCTTCAACTGATTTTCAACAATCGATAAGTACAATCGGCATTGAACCGCCTGACCAGAGGTCGTTGCGGACATGAGCGAGTACGATGAATGCTTGAAGGACATCAAGGCGACCATGGGCATAGTGCCGGGTTTTATGAAGGCTCTGCCCGAGGGCGCCCTGATCCACGAATGGCCCGTTTGGAAGAAGTACACCTTGGAGGAATCCGAAATCCCGGAGAAGTACCGGGAGCTGATCGGCCTGGCAGTGGCGGCGAACATCAAGTGCCCCTACTGTTTGTTTTTCCACGACTCGATGGCAAGGGCCGCGGGTGCAACGGACGAGGAGATCGCCGAGGTCGCCGTCCTGGCGGGCCTGACATCGAGGTGGAGCGCGATGCTCCATGCGCAGAGGTACGACCTTAAGACCCTGGAGAAGGAAGGGGCGAAGATGGGAGAGTTCCTTTCGAAGAAGTGAAAATCCAGAACGATGAATGGAGATGACGAAAATGGGAACGGTTAGGTGCCCAATGTGCGACACAAGGCTGTCGGGAAAGGACGAAGCGAGCTTGAGCTCTGCATTCAAGAACCACATGACCCAGGCTCATAAGGTGAAGCTGCCAGAATCGCCAACCGGAAAGGGGGACACGGCATGGGGTGCTCCCACATCGATCAAAGGACCGAAGGTCGAAGGCGCGTGGGGCGAAGAGGTCCACGGCAAGAAGCATCTCGAAGAGAGGAAGAAGAAGGGCCAGCTCCAGCAAGAGGTTATAAGCCTAAGATGTCCGATCTGCGGGGCGATGATGGTCGGAGCCGACGAAGAGGAGATTTCCGGCATCGTGAAAACGCACCTCACTGAACATCAAGCGGGTTGAATCTTAGGAATCTGCCTGATTCCACCCTTCTTTCTTTATTCTTCTTTTAAACTATGAGATGCATCCGCCTTGAGTGAGGGAAAGCTGTTCACTTTAACTGACAGCGTTGAGTCCCCATCTACCTGGAAGGCTTCTTCGCCTTTCCCTCCCCGCAGAAGAAATCGCCCACAAAGCTGTTCTTGGCATACACGGCGCAAGTGCGGCATTGGCAGCCTCGTAGCTCGACCTCGCAAGGTGCCTTCCCCTTCAGGCAGAAAATCAATAGTCCTGGCTCCACTGCACAATCTGGATAGGAATTGCACCTTTCGCACCTGCAAAGCTCAGCATCACCTTTCGCCATGGCAAACCATCCTAACTCACGTAGAGTACTATAGATGCTTGAGAGGAACGGATATTTAAGAGTGCCAGGTCAGTGCATGGTTTATCTCGAGACCTAAGCTTCCTCAAACGTACCTTGCCAAATAAATGATGGCAAAGAGCAGAAATTGGCACCAGGAAGGATGCAAACAGGCCCAATCTGTTGATCGTCCTGACGACGATATGATTTTTCTTGCACTTCCAAGCCATATAGCCAATTATGGTGGTGATCAGATTCATCGAGATGAGTACCAGCATCGAGATCGTGAAGATGGCGTAGGCATTGAGCTCGTTATGGGAGGCATTCATAAACAGGGGCCAGGTTGAACAGGACTGCGGTGATCAGTATGGATGTGTTAAGCCCTATCCTAATGCCGAAGGCGCCCCCGGACCTCAGAATGCTCATCAGGATTGGTTCAGGCATCCGATCTATAATGATGAAGGGATTGAACAACAGAAAGGAAACGGTGGCAAATCCCGGCAATGCCTAGAGAACTCGGTCCACTTTGGGGATCTTCCTCACCAAGTAGCCAATGCCAAAGCAAAGAGCCACCCCGATCGGTGCAACTATCACGAACTTGAGCACGAGAGGCATTTCAATGCCTGCCAATGCTAAAGTTAAACCAACGATAATTGGTGCTTGCAAGATGTAGGCAGCATATGAATTTTCTGAAAGCGCCTTGGTGAAGCGGGTTTGGGAGTTGAACCTCTCCCTGAACCGGATGATTAAACCGATGGATATGGAAACGCCGAATGCCTGTTCCCATAAAGAGTAGAAGGCAGTCTGCCAGTTGAAACCTCCAAAAAACAAATAGGCAGTTCCGGTGACAGCTGCGAAAGAGAGGATTGCCAGAAAGACGATAGCCAGAACAATTGCGACCCGAAACCAAAACGTTCCGGTTCTTGCTGGCATAGTTAAGAGCCAATTCCCTCTAAAAGCGATTATACCCACTATGAAAAAGGCCACGTACTGCGGGAAGAACGGCAACTGAAAACCGAACGGATTGAGCACATAGCCTATTGGAAACCAGATACGAATCAGAAAGCTGACAACACCCAACGAAATGGCGAACAGGGCTATTGTCGAGTTACTTGGGATTGTATGAACTTGGCCTGGGCGCTTAACTGTCAGCCGCCAGACCACGTAGATCAACGTAAAATAAAACAATGCTTCGATGAACCAGAGTGGCCCAAACCCTAGGCCGTTAAGTGGATTAATGAAAAGCCCGAGAAAGGTCCCCATCGTCATCGGCATGCCAGTTGGGGATGGCAATACGCCAGCCGAAATTAATGCGTATTGGATGAATGGGTCGATCAGGAAAACGAAGATTCCGACTGGAAGCCATAGTCTGAGCAATCGGTCAAGTGTAAATTGTAATGGCCCTTTGCGGTCATAAGATCCGGGAGTAAAATAGCCTGCCATAAGAAACAGCAGCCCCATGAAGAATGCTTGACAAAAGCAAGTGAAGGCGAGGAAAGCATAGTACTCTGGGCCCGTCAATTGTCCCTCTTTATAATACCACAAGCCTGAAGCGCCATAGGTTATGGCTATGTGCACCAAGATGACTAATATTATCGCGAAGGTTCGCAGGTTATCAGCGAAGTGCAGCCGTGGCCTTGGCGCTTGCATATCCCTCTTTTGGGAATAAGATGACAATTTACACCTAAATGAATTGGGCTAATGCAGTCAATTGATTGAGAAAAAAATGACAAAAGTTATTTTATCGAGTGGTGGCGAGCCTCGAACAATATCCATCCTCTTTTGGCATCGCACGACGAAAAAAGAGAGATACCCATTTTATGCTCGAAGGAGGCAATAATCGCGTTATGGAGATGTGCTGAATTAGAGCCCATCCAATAAGCGCGTAAATAAATTAATTTAAAATTTAAAATATTCGTCTGGATACGCATTATGGTGCGGGCGTCGGGATTTGAACCCGAGTTTTAAGCTTGGCAAGCTTAAGTGATAACCAGTCTACACTACGCCCGCTTGAGCATCGTCCCGAATGTGCTAGGGTTTAATAAACCTTTCAATGGCCAGCATGGCCGATATCATTGAATAACATCGCCATTGCGATTTGAGATACTAACGGCAGGTTGCTCACTTCTGAATGGCGACTAGCAGGTCACCGACCTGAAGGGTCTCGACGCTCTTTCCGTGCAAGGTCAACTGCTTCTGCACCTCGAAGCAATCGGCGTGGATCTCGATGATGCTGCCATCGTCCATCCTGAGGGGGTACTTGTTGTCCGGGGTGCATATCAGGAACTCCTGGGGGTTCGCTGACTTTATCTTGGAGGAGACCTCCCCCGCCCTGGCCTTGAAGGCCGGGCCTATCTTCGCTGGCAATGGCTTCAAGGAAACGACCTTCTCCTCGATCTCGCCCTTAGCGGAGATTATCAGCTCCTTAGCCTTCAACGTCTCCTTGACCTCGCTCTCGCATCCCTCGAGCCAGATTGAGCTAGGCCCGATCACCTCGATCGAGGATATCCCCTCGTTCAAAGGCATCTTGCCCTCGGACTTCCAGTTCCTGACGGCGGCTATCACATCGCGGGCGAGCTCGCCCTTCCTCTCCGCGCTATCGTCCCAGATGGTGGAAATGGGCCACTTGGAGATGTGGATGCTCTTCGCCTTGTCCAACCTGACGAAGTTCTCCTGGTACACCTCCTCGGTGACGTGCGGGAGGAGGGGCGCCAGCAGCTTCATCGTTCCTAGGCAGACCGTGAAGAGGGTGAAGCGGACCGCTTCGTCGTTGGGGTCCTTGGTCCGGTGCTTGACCATCTCTATGTAATGGTCGGCGAACTCGTGCCAGGCGAACTGCTCCACCTCGCGCATGACCTTATCGAACTGGTAGTCGTCATAGTAGTAGGTGACGGCCTTGGTCAGCTTGGTGAACTTGGACAGCATCCACCTGTCCACCGGCCTGAGGTCCTCCCTCATGTAGGGCTTCGTCTTGACCACCGAGCCCACGAACTTACCCATGTTATAGAGCTTGGTGCAGAGCTTCTTGCCGTGCACCACGTCCTTCTCCCGGAAGGCATTGTCCTCACCCAGGGCGCAGGTGCAGGCGTAGTAGCGCATGGCATCCGCCCCGTAGTTGTCGAGGATGGGCATGGGGTCGATGACATTGTTAAGGGAGGTGTGCATGGGAGTGCCATCGGGGGACATGATGAAGCCGTGGATCATGATGTCGTTCCAGGGCTTCTGCCCGGTGATCAGGTACTCGCGCAGGATGGTGTAGAAGGCCCAGGTGCGGATGATGTCGTGCGACTGCGGCCTCATGGACATCGGGTACATCTTCTTGAACCTGGCCTCGTCCCGCATCCAGAAGGAGTTGTACAACGGCGAGACGGAGGAGTCCATCCAGGTATCGAACACATCCTGGCAGGGCTCTAGGGCGCCTCCGCACTTCGGGCAGCGGTCGAGGGGCGGCTTGGCGACCGTGGGGTCGATGTAGCAGTCCTCCTCCTTGGCTGGAACGACCTCCCCGCATTCCGCACATTCCCAAATTGGTATTGGAGTTGCAAAATATCTCTGCCTGGATATGACCCAGTCCCATTGGAGCGAGTTGACCCAGTCCTGGAGGCGCACCTTCATGAACTCGGGGTGCCAGTGCAGGTGTTCGGCGACCTTGAGCACCTCCTCCTTGAAGGGCATGGTTCTCATGAACCACTGGGGCCGGGAGAGGTACTCGATCGGCTCATGGCAGCGCCAGCAGATGCTAACGTTCTGGGGCAGGTCCTCCTGCCTCTCCAGCAGGTCGGCGGACCTGAGGTCCTCTATCACCGCGGCCTTGGCCTCCTTGACGGTCATGCCCTT
>DATIXC010000036.1:0-7279 GCA_035518995.1 Methanomassiliicoccales archaeon
CATCGGCCGCAGGAGTATTCCCACCGGCTTCAGCCGGCGCTTCGGCTTCTTGTCGGCCATCACAACCAGCCTCCCATCTTAAGAGCGATGGCGATCCCCAGGTTGATAAGGGCCAGAGGCATGAGCTTCGTCCATCCCAGGCCCAATATCTGCTTGGTGGTGACCCTCATGAGGGCGCCGCGCACCCAGATGAACAGGGCGAACACCAGGAACATCTTGATCAGGAACCATATCTCCGGCCAGATGAAGGCGGGGCCGGCCCAGCCGCCCAGGAACAACAGCACCAGGACGCCGCTGGCCGCGAAGCCCCTCACGTACTCGGAGAGCATGATGAGGCCCCAGCGGAAGCCGCCGTACTCGGTCATCCAGCCCTCGACCAGTTCGGCCTCGGCCTCGGGCAGGTCGAAGGGGATCCTCTCCACCTCGGCGATGACGGAGATGAAGAACACCAGCGCGCCCAGGAATAAGGGTATTACGAGCCAGATGTTATCCTGCTGGAAACTTACGATGGTGAGGAAGTTGAAGGAGCCGACCACCACGACCACGGAAGCCACGGAGAGAAGTATTGGCACCTCGTAGGCGATCAGCTGCGCCGCGGCCCTCATTCCGCCCATGACGGTGTACTTGTTGTTGGACGCCCAGCCAGCCATGAGGATGGCGAAGGGCGCCAGGGAGAATATCGCGAAGACGAGGAGCAGGCCCGCGTTGAGGTCCGCCATGTAGAAGTTGGGCCCGATGGGTATGAGGCACATCATGAGCACGGACATGGCGATGAGCAGGACGGGCGCCAGGTTGAAGAGCTGCTTGTCGACCTCGTCGGGGACGATGTGCTCCTTGATGAAGGTCTTCAATCCGTCGGCGAAATTCTGGAACAGGCCGAGGGCACCGACCTGGGTGCCGCGCCGGTCCATGAGCCTGCCTAGGATCTTCCTCTCCTCCCAGATGAAGGTGATGGAGACCAGGAACCCGACGATGAAGACCACCAGCGCCACCAGCAGGGTGGTGATGAAACCTACCACCCCAGCGCTGACCAGCCAGGCGCCGAAATTGTACCAATGGAAGAGATTGTTGATCGGCCAGGCCAGGACCTGCATGATCCAGAGGGCGATGCCGTGGATGAACTCGTAGAGGCCGTTCGCTATCATCGGATCACCTGTCCGTCTCCCCGAGGCACATGTCCACCGATCCCATGATGGCGGGCACGTCCGCGATCTTGTAGCCGACGAGCATCTCCGGCGCTGCCGAGACCGTGACGAAGATCGGGCTGCGCACCTTCAGGCGGTAGGGACGCTCGTCCCCGTTGCCGATGACGTACATGAAGCCCTCCCCTCTCGGGTCCTCGACGTGCGCCCATCCCGTCTTCCCCTTGGCCAGGGTGCGTGGGGGCTTTACCCTGATGGCGCCAGGCTTCATTTGCTTGATGCACTGACGGATGATGTTGCACGATTCCCGCATCTCGTCCATCTTGACCCTGTATCTGGCATAGGCATCGCAGCTCTTCTCCACGCAGACCTTCCAGTCGATCTGGTCGTACATCTCGTACGGGTCGTCTCGGCGCACGTCGTAGTCCACGCCGCTGCCACGGAGGTTGGGCCCGGTGACGCCCAGGTTCTTGGCCTTCTCGGCGCTAAGCAGGCCGACGCCCTCCATCCTCATCCGGAATACGGTGCTCTGGTCGCAGAGCGCCTCGTAATCGCTGAGGCGCTTCTCGAAATGGTTCAGGACGCGGGTGAAGTCGCGCTCGAAGTTCGCAGGGACGTCGTTGCGGACCCCGCCGATGCGCGGGTAGTTGTAGGTCATCCTCGCCCCGCACAGGTTCTGCATCAGGTCGAGGAAGAGCTCCCTCTCCCTGACCGGGTAGAGGAAGACGGTGTAGGAGCCGAGGTCGGTGCCCAAGGCCGCGAGCCACATCAGGTGGCTGCCGATCCTTTGCGCCTCGAGGACGATGGTGCGTATCCATTTCGCCCGCTCGGGCACCTCGACCTCCATGGCGTCCTCCATGGTCAGGCAGTACAGGTGGCTCCAGCTCATGGAGGCTCCGTAGCACAACCGGTCGGCCATGGGTATGATCTGCGGGAACTTGCGGTTCTCGGTGAGCTTCTCCCATCCCCGGTGCAGGTAGCCAATGACCGGCTCGGCCTCCACCATGGTCTCCCCGTCCACCTTGACCCTCAGGTTCCAAAGCCCGTGGGTCATGGGGTGCTGGGGGCCCATGTTCAGCCACATCTCGGCCATGGTCAGACCCTCCTTCCGGTCACGAAGTCCTTCCTGAAGGGGAAGACCTCGGTGCCCGCCGGGTTCAGGAGGCGCTCAAGCTTGGGATGCCCGACGAATACGATCCCGAACATGTCCCAGGTCTCGCGCTCGTGCCAGTTGGCACCGCCCCAGAGGAAGGTGATGGAGTCGACCTCCGGCTTGTCGCGCGGGAGGTCCACCACCAGCTCTGCGGTGACCTTGTTGGCGTAGGAGGTGATGTGGTAGACCACCTGCATCTTTCCCTGTTCTAGCCAGTCGACGCCCCCGACACAGGTCACGTGCTCGAAGTCCAGGGCGTCCCTCATGTAGGTGCAGAGGGAGACCAGGACCGACCTGTCCACCTTGGCGTAGAGGCGGTTATTGGTCGACTTGGCGACGGCGACGCCCTGCGGGAACCTCTGAGCGATATCCTGGGCCAGGACCTCCCCGGTCTTGCCCCCTGGTGCCAATCCGATTCTCTCCATCTTACCACCTCAGTCGTTCAGGAAGGTCCCTTTCATTTCTTTGTTGATCTTCTTGTGCAGTTTCATGAAGCCGTCGATCATGGCCTCGGGCCTGGGCGGGCATCCGGGGATGTAAACGTCGACGGGGATGAACGTGTCCACGCCTTGGATGGTGTTGTGGGAATCGTACCAAGGCCCTCCGGAAATGGCGCACTCGCCCATCGCCACGACCCACCTGGGCTCTGCCATCTGCTCGTAGAGCCGCCTCAGGTCGGGCCTTAGCTTGGCGGTGACCCATCCGTTGACCAGGAGAACCTCGCACTGCCTCGGCGAGGACCTGTATATCATGCCTAGCCTCTCGGCGTCGAAGCGGGGCCCGGAGGCGGCGGCCATCTCGAGGGCGCAGCAGGCGATGCCGAAGTGCAGCGGGACGGTGGCGTTGCGGATGGCCCAGCTCCATATGGGGGCGGTGAGCTTGTCCACGGCCTTCTTGGCGCCACTGTATCTCATGAGCTGGTCGATGACCTCCCCGGACCAGGATAGGAACTCGGCGGAGCTCATGGCCACGGCTTGGGGTGCGAGCCTCAGATCCATAGTATCTTCTCCTTTTTCAGAGCGTAGGTGACCCCGATCAGCAGCAGCCCGAGGAAGATGATCATGTACCAGCGGGCGGTGTCGGAAAGCCCCGAGAACACTAGGGCCCATATCATAAGGAAGACGGTCACTATGTCAAAAATCACGAAAATGATCGCGTACAGATAGAATTGCACGTGAAATTGGATCTGACCGTGGCCGATGGGCTGCTCTCCGCACTCGTAAGTCATCCTCTTCTGAGGCAGGAATCGGTTCGGCCGGAAGAACCGTGAGACCCAGAAAGCAAGCGCAGGGAACAGTATGGCAATCAGCGCGAAGACGGCCACAGGATAGTATTGCTCGAGGAGATTCTCTGCGGGCATTATAGGGGCAATATTGTAGCGGTATTTAAACTTTCAATCTTGTTGCTGGATGACCCATAAAATCGCCATTTTCTCGTCGATGTTCCTCATTCGGCCCACGACGCATTCCGCACAGGCTCTCTTCGCCGGCGGAGCCTGGATTTAACGGCGTTTTAATATTGAACGTAATATAGGATGGGGCGGAGCGCAAGTAAATTATGCCCTTGCTCCGTGGGAAACGCGAGGGTTCTATATGAGCAAAAGGGTGGCGATCCTCGCGGAGGACGATTACGAGGACTTGGAGCTTTGGTACCCCTACTATCGGCTGCTTGAGGCGGGCCACGAGGTGAAGGTCGTAGGGTCCGGTAGAAAGCAGGCCTTCGCGAGCAAGCACGGCTACGAGGTCAAGGCGGACCTGAAGGCGGGCGATGTCGACACCGACGACTTCGACGCCGTGGTCATCCCCGGGGGCTTCGCCCCGGACCGGATGAGAAGGGTCGCTTCCGTTAACGAGTTCGTCAGGCATATGTTCAAACAGGACAAGCTGGTGGCGGCCATCTGCCATGGCCCCTCCGTGCTGGTCTCCGCCAACGTCCTCAAAGGAAGGAGGGTGACCTGCTTCATGTCCATCAAGGACGACGTAATGAACGCCGGCGCGCGCTTCAAGGACCAGGCGGTGGTGGTCGACGGCAACCTCATCACCTCGCGCTTCCCCGCCGACCTTCCCGAGTTCATGAAGGCGGTCCTTCATTCTCTAGAGCAATGAGGGCGCAAACTCCAATTTTATAAATACTGTATTGCGGATAGCTCACAATCGCCAGCCAAGCGTGCTGGATAGGTGGGTTGGCATGAGGATCGGTTTCATTGGCGCAGGCAACATGGCCGAGGCTTTGATGAAGGGGATCATTTCAGCGGGTCTCGCGAGCAAGGACGAGGTCGTCGCCGGCGAGGTCATCAAGGAACGCAGGGACTACATCGCCCGGACTTTGGGCGTGAAGGCGACCAGCGACAACGTCGAGGTCGCCCGCTCCGCTCACGTGCTCCTGTTCGCCGTCAAGCCGCAGCAGATGCCGACGGTCCTGGAGGAGCTCAAGCCCTACCTGACCCCGGAGCACCTCATCATCAGCATCGCCGCCGGGATCAAGATATCCTTCATCGAGTCCAGATTGAACGCGGGGGTGCGAGTGGTCCGCGTCATGCCCAACCAGCCCTGCCTGGTCGGCGCCTCCGCGTCCGCCTTCGCGCCAGGGAAGTTCGCCAAGCAGGAGGACAAGGACCTGGTCATGAAGGTGCTGCAGTCCGTCGGCATCGCAATGCCAGTGGACGAGAAGTACCTGGACGCGGTCACGGGCCTATCCGGGAGCGGCCCTGCCTTCGTTTACTTGGTGATCGAGGCGCTGGCCGATGGCGGAGTTCTCGCCGGCCTGCCGAGGGACATCGCCGTCAAGCTGGCGGCCCAGACGGTCCTGGGGGCGGCGAAGACCATCCTGGACACGGGCATCCACCCGGCCGCGGGCAAGGACATGGTCGCCTCCCCCGCGGGAACGACGATAGAGGGACTGAGGGTGCTCGAGGAGGCGGGCGTCAGAGGGGCGTTCATCGACGCCGTCGACGCCGCTGCCAAGAGAAGCGCGGAGCTGGGGGAGAAGAGCAAGTAAACGAAGGTGGCCTTGATCGTCGGCTGGCGCTAGGCGCAGTCGCAAGAACCTAGGGAAACGGAATATGGCATAGGATGGAGCGTATCCTATATGGTTATGATAACGACGAACAAGGTCGCGCTCATGAAGACTCCCATGCTCAACAGGAGAAAGGTCTTGGCCTTCATTCTATCGTATCCGATTCGCTGAACGGGGGTCTTGCCAGTTTCGCTCCCACTATCAGTTAGCGAAATCAAAGGGAGCTCGTTCTCGATCCGTTATCCAAGCGTATCAGAATAATTGGCGATGCCATAGAAGGTGGGGTCTTGCTCATGATCGTTCCAAGTGCCGCTGATGGAGTTCGCCAATAGGCGATGGAGGAACTCGGCATCGATGCCCAAGGTGGAGAAGGTCCAGGGCACAATAGAGATGAGTTCAAGAGAGGGGGGTCCGATCGCAGCCAGCGCTGTTCATCGACGGTAAGGAGGGAGCTGCGGGGCTGGCTCCCAACGTCCAGGAGGTCAACAGATGCTCACCGATGATGATCATGGCTAAGCCCCATCGATCAATGAAGTTTGCGTCGCTTCTTTCCCTTCACCAGACCGACCATGGCTCTTGGGACGCTCTTGAGTATGCCCCTCGATTCCCATTCTAGATCGCTCTTCCTGCAGATCGTTGATTCCATCAGCTCCCGTCCTCTCTCACGCAGCTCCTCCAGCCTTGAGCTGCGGACTTCGGAGTCCTTGATGGCCAATGCCAAGTCGATCTCCTGCATCATCTCCCTGGCCATTTGCGTGCGCTCCAGCCTTGCGTCGAGCTCGCCCTTGTCGATAAGGCCGCTCTCGTATCTGACCTGGCTCAGCAAGTCCGCGGCGGCATAGGTGGCGTTGACAATGTCATCGCGGCTCATCCAAGCCGTCTCGTAGGAGAGCACGTGCTTCCAGGAGGGGGATAAGAGCCTGGAACGGTGTTCTTCCAAGCTTCTTGCCAGGAGGGTGTAACCCACCTCATCCGAATGCTCGAAGGCGTAGCTCCCAGGGTCCAGGAAGGGAGCTAGCGGGGACTCGAAGACGTACAGTCTCCTATCCTCCGAGGTAAGGCCGTGCAGCCTTTTGGAGTACCTCGCAGACTCGAGCGCGCTTTCCTTGGTCTGCTTCGGTAGCCCGATCATGAAGAATAGGTCGAACCGTTTGCAGTCATGCTCCAAGGCGAGCCTGACGGTCTTCTCCATCGAAGCCGTGTCGAATCTTCGGCCCAAGGCGTACCTGACCTGTTCCTCATGGGAATCGGGCGAGAACTCGATGGAATAACTTTGGAATGCATCGCTTGCGGAGCGATAGAAATCCCCTTCGGCCGGATTGAACAGCTCCAGCACCACCGGGTTGTCGACCCCCAGCCGTTTTACTTCTGAGAAGAATCTCTCAGTATAATGCTTCCCCCCCGCCCTCACGTCACCGACCACGAAGGTCGGTGCCTTCAGGTAATCCTGGATGTTACGGATGTCCTGAGCGACGAGCTCGGGGGAGCGGAACGCAGGCCTCTGCCTTCCCAGGAACCCTCTCATCGCCGAATTGCATCCACCGCACACAACGCACCGCTGTTGGCATCCTCGGACGGTGAATGCCGCGGTCAGCGGATATCGGTCCCAATCCTTGAAGGGCTTGTGGCCTTCCAGGTCTCTGTGCCTGATCACGGACCTGATGATCCAACCATAGTCCATCTCGATGTAGTCGATGTCCTCAGGGACGAAGGTAAGAGGGTTTTCGTGCACTACCTTACCCTCCTTCCAGGTCAGGTTCTGCACGCTGCTCAGGTCCTCGCTCTTGTCCAGCGCGGCGAAAAGCTCCCCCACGGGAATTTCTGTGGAATCACCGCGCATGACCATGTCCACCTGAGGGTATCGAATCAGCTCTTGCTGGTAGTAGGTGCTGGAGTAGCCGCCGAAGAGGACCTTAGAATCGGGGTGCGATCCCTTCACGATCTTCGCCACTGCCAGTGAGCCATGGGC
>DATIXC010000037.1:0-2851 GCA_035518995.1 Methanomassiliicoccales archaeon
TATCCTCGGGCTCAGGTGGGTTCCCATTCCCAGGCAGAGCAGGGCCGGGTCCTGGAGGCGCACGTCGTCCGCGGCAGCCGCGAACGTGGGTAGGCCGACGTCGCTGGTGAGGTCCTTGAGGTGCACCTCGACGCCTTGCGAGGTGAACCTCCCGAGCATGGAATGGATCAATGGGTCGCCTTCCGGTGCTTGGATGTCCGCGACCACCGTGCGCTTCGCCTCGCATATCGACCATGCGTCGCGCTCCACCACCTCGCACAGGGCGTGGACCACCGCCTCCTCCATCGTGTTCCCCGAAGCCAGACCGTTGGTGTTGGTCCTGAACAGGGCCAGGTCGAGGCGGGAGGAGTAGGGATGGAAGACGGCGCTAGCCGGGACGAGGATGTCCTCCTTCTCCATGAGATCGAAGCCCTTCACCCAGCCGACGTTATGCTGCATGACCAGGCTGGCCGTTCGAGGCGGAAGGATCAAGGCCCGAGGGTCGACGGCGTTCTCGGACGACAGCGCCTCATCCACACTCTTGCGCAGTATCGAGTCCCCGCGCACCTCCCCGCTGTACCTTTCCAGGCCCTCCATGATGGCCGAGACCTTGGCCTGCTCGACGGACGCGCCCTTGCCGTTGTAGACGGTTATGGCCCCGCTCTCGGCGTTGGGCCTAATGCTGGAGAATACCGGGATGCCGATCCTGTCCAGACCGGTGATGTCCGCGACCCTGGTTATGCCCGCCACCTTGCACAAGGGCTCGACCCGACGCAACGTCGTGGCCGGGTCGACCGTCCTCTGCCCATCGGCCGTGTAGGTCTTCAGCGCGTGGCCAAGCTGCATAACGTCACCCTGAACGAGCGGCCCGGTAATAAACCTGATTCACCGGCTCAATGGAGGTTGGTCGGAGCGATGTTCAGGAGGTCCAGCTCGGCGTTGGGGTTCAGTGGGATCTTCTCGATGAGGATGTCCACCTCCACGTTCTGGATGTTGGGCACCTTCAGTATCCGGTTCTGGATCATGTCGTAGAGCGAGTCCACGCTCTTGGCGTAGACCTCGCAGAGGAGGCTGTGGTCGCCGAAGACTTTGTGCACGTACTCGATCTCCTCGAACTGCTTCAGCTCCTCTATGACAGAGCTGACCACCGGCCCGACCACCTCGAGGCCGATCATGGCCCTCATCAACCCTAGCTTTGAAGAGCTTGTGAGAATCGTGTAGCCAGAGATATAACCGTCGTTCTCCAGCCTGGTGATGCGGCGGCTCACCGTTGCTTTGGAGACGCCCAGCTTGAGCGCAATGTTCCCAAGGCTTTCTCTCGAGTCCTGTCTGAGCATCTTCAGGATGCTAAGATCGGTGAGGTCCGTAAGAATCATCTCCATTATAGCAGGGTTACGTTTTTTCCGCTATTAATCTGCTTTCTTCTCAAATAATCCATCATTCTGTCACATTCGTTCCGTCGATAATAAAATAATGAAATAGGTAAGTCGTTTGAAGCGACCGATTTTTCCGCTCGGCTACCCCTTCTGTCTTGATTTGGGTATCGGGCCTTGTGCCAGCTTCTGGAGCGCTCTTACGACCTCGGCCAGCCTCTGCCTGGGAATGCCCACGAGCATTTCCTCTGGCTTGATGTCCGTGGCCTTGCGGCATCCGAAGCAGCCTAGGGAGATGTTCACATTGCCACTGTTCATTGGAACGATGGTCGAGTCGGCGCAAGTGGCTTGGAATGAGGCGGTCTCCACCGTGATCCGCCCTCCGATGCTGTAGGTGCTGGCGGCGGGTATAATCCAATATACCTGTTCTGGGACTCCGACCACTACCACCACATCGGGGTCCAATGTCGCCTTGCTCAATGGTGCCAACGCGGTCGCGTCGTTTGTCATGGGCTCGAGATGGGGCCTGACCGAAATGGTCTTCGCAGCAGCTTCCAGGTTCTCGTACATCCCCAGATTGTAGTGGAACTCCCCCGATTTCACCTTGTCAGGAATGGGCGTGATGCCCAGCGCGCTGGCACCGACCGGGCAGGCCTGCTTGTCCGCTGGCACGGCGAGCATTTCGCCCTTACGAGCGCGCATTATCGCCTGACAATGCCTCAACGGCTTGTCTGGTACCGCATACCCCGCCGGTAGTGGCATTCCCTTCTTGATAAGGGTTATCGCCACCGGCTCGGTCTGCAGGCCCAATGATTCCATGAAAACCTTCGACATTTCGGCGTTGTTCATGAGGAAATGACCTCCAGCTCCTGAAAACTCCTTGCATTTACTTATACGTTCGTTTGCATCCAACGGAGAAAAGGAATCTGGCATTTCGCCCTTGATCGGAGCGATTGGGAGCGAGGGTCGCCCCGCCGAGATCCCGCATTCAACAATGGAGCGCTTGGAACTCGCATTGCACCTTTTTCCTCCGCATGACGACCGAAGACGCGCGGGACCGCCAAGATAAGTAACTCGAGATGGATATCCTTTTTATGACGCCAGCGCCAGAGGGCTCGATCGGCTCGAGCCCAGGATTGCGGCCAGATTCGCCGTGGCCGGTGGTCCAAGGCGATTATGTCCTCGGAGCGCCCAGCAGTCCTGTCGCCGTGTTGATAATCGGGAGAGGCCAGGTCGACCTGCCGCGGGAACTTTACTGCATAAAGGGAACGGTGAAGACCGAGAACATGGGGCTGGAGAAGGTCATAGTCAACATCATCGGAAACCCCCGCATCAGATTCTTGGTCATCTGCGGCAAGGAGGAGTTCGGACATTTCCCTGCTGAAGCGGTAATTAGGATCTGGAAGAATGGAATCGACGAAAAGAAGAGGATCGTAGGGGCGAGGTCCGCCATCCCATACATCTGCAACATAGGGAAGGAAGCGGTAGAACGCTTCATC
>DATIXC010000038.1:0-4826 GCA_035518995.1 Methanomassiliicoccales archaeon
CGTTCCATTGCTTGGCTATCCTGGTCATTCCCCGCAGCACCTGCACCAGGTCGGTTACCTCGATGTTGGCGCTGACCGCCAGGTCCGTCAACGAGTCGATGATCACCAAGGAGTCGGGCGCGTTCTCGTCCATGAAGTTGACCAACGCCTCCAGCACGTTGTCCTCGTTCGGAGGTAGGAAGATGGAGGAGGCATCGCCGCCCCAGCTCTTGGGCACCAGGGTCTTACGGAAGTAGATGCCGGAGAAGTCCTTGAAGACTACGTTGCGCTCGAACGCCTCGTAGAAGTCGTTGTTGAAGGAGACCTTGATCTCCTGGAGTATGTCCTCCTTGGAGCGCGAGAAGGTGATGTAGCATATCTTCTTCGGGATCATGCCCTCCTTGGCCGCGTGACCGAGGAAGTAGGTGGCGCTCTCCGGATGCTCCTTGACCAGCGCCAGTTTGGAGGCCGAGGTGTAGGCAAACTCCACCTGGCCCGCCCCGAGGTCCCCCAGGAGCAGGACCGTGGAGCCAACGGGCAGGCCCCCGTTGATTATCGAGTCGAAGTCCGCCACCCCTGTAGGTATCCTGTTAACTGGAGCACCTTTCATCATCTAGCGCATCCATCCCGGAAAGGTTTATTACCATCTTTGAATAAAATGGTTCGCTTTCATCTCTAGGGCCTCAGGGTCAGCAGGATGAGCTCGAGCATGCGCTCGGCCGTGGCCTTCTTGATAGCCAACCTTCCACCGGTGAACCTGTTCTCCTCCACGAGCGAGTGCCCGCCGTCATCCACGGCGATGTAGACCAGGCCGATCGGCTTGGTCTTGGTCGCACCGGTCGGGCCAGCGATCCCGGTGCATGCCGCCCCGACGTCCGCTCCCGCCAGCTCCTTGGCTCCCTTGGCCATCTCCAGGGCGCACTGGTGGCTGACCGCGCCGTGCGCCCTCAGCGTCGCCTTCCTCACCCCGAGCAGCTTCACCTTGGCCTCGTTGCCGTAGGCCACCACCCCACAAATGAAGAAATCGGAAGCGCCGGGCTCGTCGGTGACCATGCTGGCCACCAGGCCGCCGGTGATGCTCTCGGCCAGGGCCAGGCTCTTCCCCTGCGACCTAAGGCTCGTCCCCACTTCCCTCGACAGGCTCATTGCCCGACCTCCCCGAGGGCGATTGCGGCCCCAGCTCCCGCATCCTCTCCTCGCCCTTGATCTCGCGGATGACCTCCGCCACCGCCTTCGGCACCAGGCCCTCCCAGCTCTCGCCGGCCATCATCCTCCTCCTGATCTCGGTGCCGGAGTAGGCGTCGCGGTTGAACATGGGGGAGGCGCGAACCTCGTAACCCGCCTCCGAGAACAGCCTCCTGGTCAAGGGGTTGTTGCTGTAGACCACCTGGAAAGGAGGGACTAGGGAGACGACGTGCGAGACCCAGACCGAGTAGCGGTTGATGTCGACGATGGGGACGATGGAGAAGTCCCTCATGCCGTCCTCGCGCAAGGAGCGCGAGATCATGAGGTAGCGTTCGCCCGCGGTGAAGGGGTTCTCGAAGGTGTGCGAGTACTGCGCGCTCCCGATTCCGACGACGATGGAGCTGCACTCCTCGGCGATGATCCTGATGACCTCGAGGTGGCCCTTATGGAAAGGCTGGAACCGCCCTATGACCAAGCCCGTCTTCTTCCCGTTCAAGCTATCGGGATGATTAGGGGCGAGGAAGCATTATAGTTTTGCCTGGATAAAAAGGGATGGAAAAGTCAAAAAAAATGGTTTGCTCAGGCGGCCCTGGGCGTGCCCGCTATGGGCGATCCCTCCACCAGCAACGCCAGCTTCTTCAGGAGGCTGTCCTTCTTGATCCCGCCCACCAGGGCGTTCTCCAGGACATCGGACATGTTGCTCACCGTGACGATCTGTATCTTGCCCACGTAGCGCTCCTCGAGCACCACGTCCCTGGCATTAGCCGCTGGGATGATGACCTTCTTGATCCCCGACTCCGCGGCGGCCTCGATCTTGGCGGTGACGCCGCCGACCGGAAGCACCATGCCCCTGACGCTCAGCGACCCGGTCATGGCGATGGTCTGGTCCACTGGGACCTCCTCCAGGGCGGAGATAACGGCCGTGGCCACCGAGATGGACGCCGAGTCTCCCTCCACGCCCTCGTAGGTCCCGACGAACTGGACGTGGACGTCGTGGTTGGAGATGTCCTCGCCGGTGTACTTCTTGATGATGGCGGACACGTTGGAGACAGCCTCCTTGGCTATCTCCCCCAGCTTGCCCGTGGCGATTATCTTCCCAGCGTTCTTCGTCTGGGCGGGGGTGACCTCGGCCACTATGGGCAGCACCACGCCCGAGTACTCGGACATCGAGCTCTGGGTGTTGAGCGCGGCCAGCCCGTTGACCATGCCCACCGCCGCCCCCTCGGTGACGAAGGACTTGTACTCCTTCCTGACCTCGAGGTAGCGGTCGGCAATCTGCTGCTCCAGGGAGCGGGCGATCTTCTTCGCCGCGACGACATGGTCCGTGGTGACCAATGGCTTATTCTCCTCCCGGGCGATGTCCCCCGCCACGCGGATGAGGCCTCCCAGCTCCCTCAGCCTCAGGGTCAGCTGCCCCTTGCGGCCGGCGCGCCTCTGCGCTTCCTTGACTATCTCGCCCACCGCGCGCCTGTCGAAGTGGGGGATCTTCTTGTCCTTGGCCACCTCCTGGGCCACGAAACGGATGAGCTTGATGCGGTTCTCATAGGTGTCGTCCATGGTGGACTTCATGTACACCTCGTAGCCGTAGCCGCGTATGCGCGACCTCAGCGCCGGGTGCATCCCCTGCACCGCATCCAGGTTGCCCGCGCAGACCAGGATGAAGTCGCAGGGCACGGGCTCGCTCTTGACCATGGCCCCGGACGAGCGCTCGCTCTGCCCGGTGATGGAGAACTTGCCCTCCTGCAACGCGGTCAGCAGGGACTGCTGCGACTCGATGCGCAGCATGTTGATCTCGTCGATGAACAGCACGCCCTTCGATGCCTTGTGGATGGCCCCGACCTCCAGGCGCTCGTGCGCCGGCGTCTCCAGGCCCCCGGACTGGAACGGGTCGTGCTTGACGTCCCCCAGTAATGCACCAGCGTGCGCACCGGTGGCGTCGATGAAGGGCGGCATCTCCTTCTCCTCGTGCGTTATCAGCAGCTTGGGAACGATGTAATTCTCCTGCCTCTGGCCGGTGTAGCGGAAGAGGATGAAGACCATTATGGCGGCGATCACGCCCCATATGAGTATCATGGCGTCCCCGGACTGGATCCAGAGCACGACAGCGAGCATGATCACCATCAGGGCGATGACCGAGAACATGGAGTTCCTCTGCGCCTTGCGCTGCATGGCCTCGCGCTTCTGGGCCTGGACGATCTCCCGGCCCTTGCCAGTCGGTACGATCCTGATCTTCGGCTCGTTGGTGTCCTCGGGGTTGTGATAGGCGATGACGTCCTGCAGTTCGCCCTTAGGAAGGTACTCGGTCATCGAGCGAGCGAGCATGGACTTGCCTGTACCAGGCTCGCCGATCAGCATGACGTGGCGCTTCTGCTCCGCCGCCTTCTTGATTACCTCGACCGCCTGGTCTTGGCCGATGACTTGATCGGCCAGGCTGTCGGGCACCTTGATGTCGGCGGTGCTGGTAAAAATCTGTTTCTCGATCCAGACATCGACGTCGGGCAGGGCCTCGGCGGTGTCCGGCTCCTCATTGGTCATTATGCTTTACCTCTGGGACTCAATCTACTAGAAATGGTCCCACTTAATAAGAGTTTTCCCTCAAGAATCGCAAGGTCCGCGGAGATGCAGGTGGTGCCAGGCATTCGGACCGAAGGCCGAAAAGCAGGAGCAAGCCATCGGATCGAGATCGCTGGTGCCAAGGGTTAAGCCGAGGCGGAGGTTATCTTGACGGGAGGCCAAATGAAGCTGGAGGAGCTGGAGCTGCCGCCCGGGGTGGCGGATGTCCTCAAGGAAGAGGGCATCACCTCCCTTTATCCCCCGCAGGAGAAGGCCGTGCCTCTGGCGCTCAAGGGCAGGAACCTTTTTCTGGCGGTGCCTACGGCCAGCGGAAAGTCCCTAGTCGCCTATCTGGCCGCGCTAAGGCACGTCCTATTGCGAGGTGGGAAGGCCCTGTACATCGTCCCGCTCAGGGCGCTGGCCGCCGAGAAATACGACGACCTGAGGAGGTTCGAGCCCCTGGGCGTGAGGGTGGGTGTCTCCGTCGGCGACTTCGACACCCCCGACCCGGAGCTGGAGAGGTACGACATCATCGTCGCCACCTCCGAGAAGGCCGACTCTCTCCTACGCCACCGCTCCTCCTGGCTGCAGAAGATCTCGCTCGTGGTGGCGGACGAGGTCCACCTTATCCACGACCCGGAGCGGGGACCGACCCTCGAGGTCACCCTCACCAAGTTCCGCCGCTTCAATCCCGAGCTGCAGGTCATCGCCCTCTCCGCCACGGTGAAGAACTCCAAGGAGCTCGCCTCCTGGCTCGACGCGGAGCACATCTCCTCGGAGTGGAGGCCGACGCCCCTCAAGGAGGGCGTATACGTCGAGGGCGAGGTCCGCTTCACCGACAACTCCAAGCGCAGCATCGAGGAGCGCGGGGACCCTGTCTGGTCGTTGGTCCGGGATTCCATCAAGGAGGGAGGCCAGGCGCTGGTCTTCGTGAACACGCGACGCTCCACCGAGGCCCTGGCCATGAAGATGGCCCCGATGATGAAGGAGGTCATGCCCGAGAAGGTCAGGCTGGAGCAGGAGGAGGACCTCCTCCAGGACCATGGCGAGCCGACGAGCATCGGGAAGAAACTGCGAGCCTGCGTGCACAAGGGGGTGGCCTTCCACAA
>DATIXC010000039.1:0-5073 GCA_035518995.1 Methanomassiliicoccales archaeon
CGCGCAGGTGGTCAAGGCCCTCGCCGCCTGCCACCTTGCCTCTCTCGCATCTGAGCACGAGCTCCGGACCAAAGCCCAGGAAGGAATGCGCCACCGTCCTGGACTCGCCCACCGCGCTCTCCAAGATGAAGCTGGAACAGAAGCTCGGTGAGAGGGCGCGGTAGAGCTCGAACGGAGGGATGTTGATGTCCAAAGGTTGCAGTTGCGGTCGAGAGGTCGCTTTCTTCATACACTTATGGAATATAAAGTACATATTAAAACATTATTGTACATTTATAATCAATATAAGATTAGAAAGATTTGGCTGCAAATCGATAGCCGATGTATTGAGCGAGGCTTTCATGCAGGCCGACACCTGTATATGACATGGACACAATTTTGCCAGGCATGCAAAAGGAGCTCGAAGGGAAGCTTAGGTCGATCGCTGAAACGAACATGGCCGACTACTTCGGCATCGCCGACCTATCCCCGGCCAAGGAGGCGATAGTCCAGCAGGGAGGGGAATGGCTCCGACCGTACGACCGAGCGGTGGTCGTCGGGATGCGCATGTTCGACGACCTGGTCGACCAGCTCCCCGACCGAGAGAATCTTGCGGTGGCTGTCGACTACCGTCATCATTGCTACGATGTCCTCAACCTCCGCCTGGACCTGCTCATATCTCGCCTGGCAAGCGAGGTCCAGACGTCGGGCCACGCCGTCCTTCCGGTGCCCGCGTCCAAGCGCTACGACGACCAAAAGGTGTGCGCCATGTTCTCCCACAAGATGGCCGCGCACCTCGCCGGGCTGGGCTGGATCGGCAAGAGCTGCATGCTCATCACCCCGGACCACGGCCCGAGGGTGAGGTGGGCGAGCCTGCTCACGGACGCGCCCCTGCAGCCGACCGGCAGCGCAATGTCGCCAAGATGCGGCGATTGCCATGAGTGCATCGATGCCTGTCCAGTGAGGGCGTTCACCGGGCGCGGGTTCGTGGCAACGGAACCCAGGGAGGCGAGGTTCGACGTGCGAAGGTGCGAGGCTCATTTCGACGAGCTGGAGGGCAGGGGCTCACCGGCCGTGTGCGGGATGTGCGTCTTCGCCTGCCCGAAAGGAAAGGCAAGGCGTAGGCGCCGTTAGGCTCTCGGTCCATCAAAGCAGATCACCAATTGACCACGGCTCCGCATAGCAAATGCTTAGGGCGCCGCGGTGCAATTCGCCTTGCATTCATCGAGCGAGGTGGACGACACGAAGGCCATAGCATTCAACGGGAGCCCAAGGAAGAACGGGAACACCAACGCTGCTCTGAAAGCGGTGCTGGATGAGATCAAAAAGGAGGGCATCGAGGTCGAGCTCGTCCAGATGGGCAGCGCCGACCTCAAGGGCTGCAAGGCCTGCGGCGCCTGCGGCAAGAACAAGGACGAGAGGTGCATCATCGAGGACGAGCTCAACGGCTGGATCCAGAAGATGAAGAAGGCGGATGCCATCATCATCGGGAGCCCGACCTACTTCGGAGGGCTCACCGCGCAGACCAAGGCGTTCATCGACCGCGCCGGTTTCGTCTCTCGAGCCAATGGGAACATGTTGCGGAGGAAGGTCGGGGCCTCGGTCGGCGTGAATCGTCGGGCGGGCTCGCTCAACACCTTCGACGAGATCAACCATTTCTTCCTGATCGGCGAGACCATCTTGGCCAGCTCTACCTACTGGAACGTGGTGAGCGCCCTGAAGCCGGGCGAGGCCAAGGACGACGCCGAGGGCATGGCCACGATGAGGGACCTGGGAAAGAACGTAGCCTGGCTGGTCAAGAAGCTCAAGGCTTGACGCCAGTCTTTGGGCCAGAACTCAGGCCTGGTCAGCGGCCAGCTGGATGATGGCCGAGAGGTTGGTCAGCAGCTTGGACTCCGCCTTGCGCAGGTGCTCGGCGTAGGTGGACCGGGAAAGCCCGAGCTTCCTAGACAGGTAATCGAGGTCCGTTTTCGAGGGCTCCTCGAAGTAGCCTTGGTTGCACGCCTCCGCCAGGGCCTTGACCTGTCGGTCGGTCATGCCCGCCAGGACGCTCGAGGAGGCCACGACCAGGTCCTCCGCGACCCCTTTCAGGCGCAACGGCTTAAGTGACATCAGCTCAACCTTGGCACCCTTGGCCTTGAGGTTGCTGATCGCGTCCGAGATCGTGGATTTCTCGTGCGCTATCACTCGGTAGTGCTCCCATCCGTCCTTGTAGATCACAGGCTCCTCGAACCAGCCGCCGGACTCGGCAATGGCCGCGGCGGCCCCTGGCGTGCAGTCGCACTTCTGGGCCACGATCCGGACCACGTTCCCTTCCTTGAGGGAAGAGCCCCCGACCTCCTCGCGCAGTAGCTCGCCCTCCACCTTGGCGCTGAGCTCCGCCTCGGGCGAGGTGACCTCGAAGACGTGGGTGTTCAGGTTGCACCACATGGCGATGGCGGCCTCGGGGTACTTCTGAGTCAGTCGGCTGTAAAAGCAATCATGGACGAGTCTTATCCTTGCTTCGTAGGCAGGCATGAGTATCGCATCTGTCATTACCGATATATGAATATGACCGCCCTAGGGCGGCTCCTCGCAAGTGATCAGACCGCTATCGAATATTATCTATTTGGATAATGGTTGCAAATGTACCTCGCCAGCTATTTCTAAGGGTAGCTGCATGGACGGTCCGATGGCCAAGGAAGGATTGGGATTGGTCCATGTGTACACGGGCGACGGCAAGGGCAAGACCACGGCCGCCCTCGGATTGGCCATGAGAGCATCTGGTAATGGTCTGAAGGTTTTAATGATCCAGTTCATGAAGACCCCTGACGCCTACGCCGAGCAATGGGCTCACAAGTCGCTGCCTGGCCTCGAGATAAGGCCCATGGGACTGGATTGTTTGATCGATAAGGAGGAGCCAAGGCCCGAGGACATCGAGAAAGCCCAGGAGGGGCTCCGCCAGGCCATGGAGGCCATGGCCTCAGGGGAATGGGACATGGTGATCCTGGACGAGGTTAACGTGGCCGTGAGATGGGGACTTGTGAAGGAGGGGCAAGTCCTAGACGCAGTCAGGGGGCGAGCGAAAGGGGTGGAGGTCGTGCTCACCGGCAGGTACGCGCCCGCCGCCTTCATCGAGGAAGCGGACCTGGTGACGGAGATGCGCAATCTGAAGCACTACTACGACCGGGGCGTCCTGGCCAGAGACGGAATCGAGCGATGAATTAGGCGCAAGTAAAATAGGCATCAGGCTGCAATGAGGAGCTAACGGGTCGGAGAGCATGGCCGAGAAGCCCAAGGACGAGAAGAGCATCGAATGCGCGTTGTGCGCGCCCTTCGAGCAGTCCGGGACTTGGCGATGCGCGGAGTGCGGGGCCATGAACATCAACAAATGGAAGGATTGCTGGAAGTGCAAGTCGCCCCGCATCGCGCTCGATTTGAAATCGGGCGAGAAGGGCAGCTGAACGAACGCTCTGCCCGACTCATGCCAGGCCTCTCATCCAGCCCCTTCGTGATTTCCGCAATGCCGCGGCCATGTGTCGGCTACGACGAAATGGTTTATGGCCGATGGGAAGGATACGCTAGCGATGAAGCTAGCGATCACTGGTGCATCAGGGCAGCTTGGATCCTACCTAATGGACCTCTCTCTGGGGAAGCACCGCATCACAGGCATAGACAAAAGGGAATCGCCTTTCAGGGAGCATCGGAACTACATCGTCAACGAGGACATCCGCGACCTGGCCGTGATGAAGAAGCGGCTGAAGGGCTGCGATGCCGTCCTGCATTGCGCCGCCCAGGTCAGCGTGGTCAACTCCATCAACGACCCCATCGACGACCTAAGCAACAACGTGCAGGGCACGATCGCGTTGCTCCAGGCCGCGGCGGACTGCAAGGTGAAGAAGTTCGTCTACGTGTCCTCGGCCGCGGTCTACGGGGACCCGATCAAGGTGCCGATCGACGAGACGCATCCGCTCAACCCCAAATCGCCCTACGGCGCGAGCAAGATGTCGGCGGAGCAGTATTGCCGCGTCTTCGCGGAGACCAGGCTACTCCCGTACGTGGTCGTTAGGCCCTTCAACTTCTACTCGCCCAGGGCCGACCCGAGATCGCCATACTCGGGCGTGATCACCAAGTTCGTGGAATGGGCCAAGCATGGCAGGCCATTGCTGGTGGAGGGGGACGGCGAGCAGACCCGCGACTTCATCCACGCGCAGGACGTGGCCAGGATGATCATATCGGCGGCGGAGTCGAAGGCTTCGAACGTCACCTTGAACTGCGGCTCAGGCAAAGGGACCACCATCAATCAGCTCGCCCGGACGGTCGTCATGGCTTCCGGGAAGGATGTCGAGATCGTGCACATCGCGCCCCGCGTGGGGGACATCAGGCACAGCGTCTCAGGGATGTCCAACACCAAGAGGGCGCTAGGCTTCCGGACCGAGGTCAGCCTGCAACAGGGCATTGGCGCTTTCTTCGAAGGGGATTAATGCTAACAGGACTGAGGTCACTCGTCCCTTCCCAGCTCGTTGTCCATGTCCCTCATCTCGTTCGGCGCGCTCTCATCCTGCCTGAGCATCCTGCCGCCGCAGACGCACTTGATCGATCTCGCGCCTTTAGAACGGCCCGGTCCATGTTCTAATGTCCTTCCGCAACTTTCGCACTCGAAGGTCGCCATATCCCTCAAACCATCATTCAGACCCGATCACAGATAAATCCATTCTTGTCATTGGCGACATTGAAGGAACGGACCTACCCCTTGATCATCTCGGCCACTTCCTTGCCGGTCCTCAACAGCCTCAGCTCGCTGGTCTGGAAAGAGATGACCTCCATCATTTCTGGCTCCGTCAGATAGTCCATGAGGTCCTCCATGCGGGGGACGTCGTAGATGGAGTACGCCGTGTGATTGATCATGTCGACCCAGGACCCTACGATCTTGACCTTATGCTTGGCCGCCAATGAATCCCCCTTCTCTTTGGCCTTCAGGAAGATCTCTTTGTTCTTCTCGTTGAATCCAGGACAGTCTTGCGGGCTATGCCGGCTTATCTTGATCACGTATATGGTCTCATTCTCCCGACAGCGGTTTCGTTGATGATTTCGGATAGGCTTCGAAGCTCCAGG
>DATIXC010000040.1:0-2264 GCA_035518995.1 Methanomassiliicoccales archaeon
TCGCCACCTTGCCCACCACCCCGAGCACCTCGTCTTGGATCACCTGCTCGTCCATGAGCGGTGACTCCTTGGTGATGAGCACCAGCCCTTTGCCCTCCTCGTCCTCGAGCTCGAGCATCCTGTGGCCGTTCTTGGTGGTCCTGACGTCGTTGACGATGCCTATGCAGCGCACCTCCCGCTCCAGATGCATGGCCTTGGATACAGGGACGCAGCCGACCAGCTCCCTGCGGCGCACCAGGATGCGCTTGATGCTCTGGAAGCGGTCGTTGAAGTACCGGGCGAAGTCGATGATATTGCCCTCGCAGGTCGAGTTGCCGGTTATGTCCTTCAGCACCTTGACCTCGCCCCGCTTGACCGGAGGAGGGGAGGGGGAGGGCGGGCAGGTGTCCTTGGGGGATGACGAGCAGTAGGCGTCCCGGATGTCCTGGATGGTGATGACCAGGGGCATCTGGGGCATGACCTCGACCGCCCTCCTCACGTAGCTGAGGGGGTCGGCCTGCCCTAGGACGAAGTCGACCGCCTCGGGCGAGAGGAAGATGCCCTCCTCCATCAAAGCCGCCAAAACCTCGTCCCTCATGATCAGGCTAGCATCATGCGACGTGTCCTTTTAAATACTTCTTCTCGGATGCCGAGCGCATCATGGCCCTGGTAACGATCACGGCGAGCTGTTATCCCACCGAGGACCCGGCGAAGGTGGAGAGGGCGGTCCTCAACCTCTTCCCTGGCAGCGAGGTGGGAAGGTCAGCCGACGCCATCGTAGCCCGGACCGGCAGCCTGGAGCGGTTCAAGGAGCTCGTCCGCAACTACCGCATACTGGACGCCACACGAGCGATGATGCTGCGCGGCGCCCAGGGGCACAGGACCGAGTTCTCGCTGAACAAGCAGGCCGCCTTTTCCGGGAAGGTCAGCTTCCTCGAGGGCAGGGTGGCCCTGGGAGGGATTCGGGTGCAGATTGAAGACCAGGACCTCGAGTCCCTGATCGAGGAGGTCGCGCCAGTGACCGTCAATGGAGAGGAGGTATCAAGGTGATCGCAGTTTCCGCGCCCGTGCTTTCCATGCTGGATTTCGATGAAGCCTTCGGCTTCGTGAGCAAGGAGTTCAATGCCTGGGAGATCGTCGGGGAGGGAAGGCACTTCCTACCCGAGCTGGTGTACCGCTTCCTGGACGCGAGCTCATCGTACGACCTGAGCTTCTCCGTCCACGCCCCCCTGAGCGACATCAACATCGGCTCGCTGAACGAGCGGGTCAGGGAGACATCCTTGAAGGAGGTCGTCGGCTCCATCAAGGCCGCCCGGCGCATGGGGATCGGGCTTGTGACCATCCATCCCGGCTTCCACTCCCCCGCGGGGATGCTGGACAAGCCCAAGGTCCTGCAGACTACCCTGGAATCGCTGTCCTACATAGAGTCCGTCTCCCGTGACCTGGGCGTAAGGGTGGCGCTGGAGAACATGCCCAACATGGGGCCGTTGACCATGGGGCGGACCCCGGAGGAGCTGCTTCAGCTGCTCTCCTCCTTCGACCTGGGGATCTGCTTCGACGTCGGCCATGCCAATACCATGGGCAAGATAGACGCCTTCCTGGCGTATAAGAAGAGGTTCGTCAACGTCCACCTCCACGACAACCTGGGGGAGCGGGACCAGCACCTGGCGGTGGGCGAGGGGAACATCGATTTCAAGAAGCTCCTCGCGTCTCTGTCCGGCTACCAGGGCCGCTATGTCATCGAGGCCCGCAGCCTGAAGGAGGCGGTCGTGTCCCGCGACCGGCTGAGCTCCATAATCGCCGCGCTGTGATTCATTCCTTGTGGCCGCAGCGCACACATTCCAGCTTGCCGTCCACGAAGCGTGCCTCTGTGTTCCCGCAACTGGTGCAGCTGTAGAAGCCGTCCTTGTAGGACCGGGCTGCGGGAGGGGGGGCCCTTGGCGCCATGCTCTGCTGAGGAGGAGAGGGGGGAGGGGCCATCGACGCTGGGACCGCCGTCGGCCCGATGGGCTTGGCGGACTTCGGAGCCGCGTACCTGCCCATCAGGAAGTCCAGGATCCGCTTGCCGTAGACCAGGATGTAAAAGCCTCCCAGCAGGTCCCAGAAAAGGATGAGCAACCCCAGGACCAGGACCAGCGCCGTCGAGCCAGGGAAAAGGTCCAAGGGAACGGAGAGGTAGTCGACCAAGAAGTGGAGCATGATGCAGGCGTACAGCCCTAGGCGGAGGAACAGGTATCCGAACGCCAGGCCCGCTATCCAGGTCGGAATGACCTTCCAGGTGTCCC
>DATIXC010000041.1:0-4720 GCA_035518995.1 Methanomassiliicoccales archaeon
TGTCCCAATAGACGATGTGTCCGAGGGCGAAAATGCCGGCCGAGGCCCAGATCAGGGCGAGCTCCGTCCCGCCGATCTCGAACCTTCCTCCCAGGAAGTATCGCCAAAGCTCCCGCCTCTTGTGATAGGCGATGTCTATGAGCAGCAGAGGGACCCCGATGTAGAGGACGCGGGTGATGAGCTCCTCCCAGACCGAGGCGTTCGCCAGGCCTAACAGCAGCTGCCATAACTCCTCGCTCCCGAAATCGGGCGTGGTGATCTCGACGTTAAGGAGCAAGAGGATGAAGGCGTAGATGAAATTCATCGCCAGCACGGCGAAGAACACCGTGCCGATTATCCAGAGCGGGCTGTGCCCCTCCTTAGGCCTCTCCAGCTTCAATTCCTTCTTCAGGACGTCGACGCTCGCGATCACCATCCAAGCGAACGACGCGCATACCGCCAGGACCAACAGGACGCTGTACACCGCGAACGGGATGCCCGTCAATCCGAACAGGCCGACGAGGGGGTTCGCCCAGGGGATGATGATGAAGAGCAGGATGCCGTTGGCCGGGTCCGAGGCCTGGGGCAGGATCAGGGTCGGGCTCCAGACCAAGATGACGATGTTGACCACGAGCAGCGCCAACAGCATAGCCAGACCGAGGAGGGTGACGAAACGGCCGAACTTCTTTATCGATTCGACGGTCGAGGGCCGCTGGTAAATGTACGTTGGGGCGTACGGAACGGCGGGCGGCGGGGTCAACAGCCTGCCACAGAAGGGACAGAAGCGGTCCACGTCCACGAGGGGCTTGCCGCAGCCCGGGCAATACCTCAGCGGCGATGGGGACGATGAGGCGTCCCCCGGTTCGGTCATGGCCCGTCCAATTCCCAGTATGATATATCTACCCTTCGACCGCCCCCAATGCTGGAGCTATTCCCTCTTGGCAATCATGATTTTCGTGGCATCCAGTGTGTTAAGTCAGGGCCTAGTAAGGCTTAGGCTTATGGAAACTTTTAATATCGAACCCACTTCTTCCGACGTGCTTGCTTAGGAGGCAATGCGATGGAAGAAGAATCTAATGGCAAGAAGGTAGATTTCATAACGATCAGCGCTGAGAAGATACCCTTCGGGCGTAACAACTTCATCGAAGTCGCCAGGAAGAAGGCGATCACGGGAGATGGTGAGAACGAGTTCATTTCGCTCTCCAGAGGATACTATCTTCCGGATGGGACCGAGCGCTTCAAGAAGTCAGTGACCATCCCAGACGACGCCAAGATAAAGGATTTCGTGGTCGCCAAGATCAAGAGCCTTTGAGGCTCGAGATCATCTCTTTTTCGATTTCTTCTCCTCGTCTTTCTCCATTATCAGTTCCAGGTAGGACCTCCTCTCGTTGCCCTCCACCCCAAGCTCCCGCATCAGCTCGCCTATCCTCGCCTTGCCCTCCTCCAGTTCCTCCCCCTCGAACTCGAACTCGACGTAATCCCCTAGGCCCTGCACGCGGTCCAGGCAGACGCTGATCCCTCTGATCCCGAGGGTCCTCCGCTCCTTGGTGACGCTCATGGCCGGTCTGAACCCCAGCCTCTCCAGGATCCTGGCAAAGGTCTCGGCGTTGCCCAAGGTCACCTCCAGCTCCTCCCTCGTCTTGCTTCCCTCGTCCAATTTCGGGCCCTTGTACGTCACGAGGGTGAGGTCGTTCTCGACCCGGAGCCTCAGGGCCTCGTCAGTTCTTCCGAAGTCGCGTGCAGGATGGGAGAAGTAGACGTCCCTCTGGTAGAGCCTTCCGAAATCACGGGCCCCTAGGGCCCGGAGCTTGGCCTCCAGGGCTGAAAGGTCCTTGCAGGGCGCCTTGATCTCGATCTCCAACACGAACAGGCAATCCCCCTTGCCTCAAATAAAGTCCTCCTCGTGGCGAATCGTATTATTACGGAGGAGTCGATAGGGCGCTGAGAAGATGGCGGGACTCGGGCTGATGCACGTCTACACCGGCGAGGGCAAGGGCAAGACCACGGCCGCGTTCGGACTGGCCCTGAGGGCCTGGGGCAGAGGTCTCAGGGTCTGCATCATCCAGTTCATGAAGCATGGCGAGACCTATGGCGAGATAAGGGCCGTTCGCAAGCTGAAAGGGATCGACCTTTTCCAATACGGGACCGGGAAATGGGTCGGGAAGGACAAGCACACCCGGGAGGACGAGGCCTTGGCTAGGGAGGCGTTGGCCAAGGCTCAGGAGGCTCTGACCTCGGGGGAGTACGACGTCGTCGTCCTTGATGAGGTCAACGTCGCAACGGACTTCGGCCTGCTGAAGGCGGAGGATGTGCTGGGCGTCGTTCGGCTTAGGAACAAGGTCGAGGTGGTACTTACTGGTAGGTACGCTCCGAAGGAATTCCTCGATGAGGCGGACCTGGTGACGGAGATGAGGGCGGTGAAACACCCCTACGACTCCGGTGTTGGGGCGAGGCCCGGAGTGGAGTACTAGAGCCTGCGCGTCGGCCTGCGCATGGATGGCATGAGGAAGAGCAGTACGCCGATGACTAAGAAGGCCAGACCTACGACGGGGATGTCGACCATGTATGATACGGCAATCCCGGCGATGACCAGGACGGTCCCTAGCGCGTAAAGGAGGAGCTCAGGCCGCACGTCACCGCAATCGTGCCACCGTTAATTGCTTTTTTTGCTGCTCTTCCTCCTGGTGCGGAGGTACATGAGGAAGCGGACCTCCTCCCTCAGTCTGATGGCGTTGAGGCCCTCGGCATCTCCCCGCTTGACCAGGTCCAGCGCCAACGGCTGTCCCCGGGTCAGCATGTAGATGAGCTGGAACGCCTCGTCGTCCAGGTCGCTCCCTAGGAACTCCCGCGCCGTAGCCTCGTCGAAGCGATGGAGCTTGACCTCGACCACGTCGCCGGACACCACGTCCGGGCGTAGGTAGAATCTCTCATAAGAGGGAGTCTCCTCGCGCATCGAAACGGCGAGCTTGCATCGCCCTCCCCGAAGCTGGGGGACCAGGTCGGTGAGGAAATCGACCGTGCCCTCGTCCATCTCCCGATAATTGTCCAGGCAGATGAGGGACTTCTCCTCCTTGAGCCACTTCACGCCCGGCTCGATGCCCATGGAAGCAGAGAATTGCTCCATCCTCCGTTTCAATGACGAGGGAGCCCGATCGGCGGACAAGTCGTGCCAAAGCACCGAACCATCGAACAGGTCCACGGCGACCTTCCTGAGGAAGGTCGATGAGCCATAGCCGTGATTGGCATAGATGGCCAGGACGAGCGCCGGACCGAGCAGGAACTCATTGGCTGTGGCCAGCTGCTCTTCCCTCCCGAAGAAGCCCTCCGTGCCGAGCTCGGTTTCGGAGACGATGAGCCGTTCGCCCGGTGCTTGAGGGCGGAGGACGCCGCCGATTGAATCCATGACCTCCAACGAGCGCAAGTTTGGATAGCTAGCTAGGACCTCGCCGACCAGCTTCCTCACCTTCCTTCCGTTCTCGACCAACTCGAGCTCTTCGCCGCTGAGTGATTCGATAATCTCCTTCGTGTGGAGTAGGCCTTCGGGCGTGAGCATGTAATAGCTCATCTTCCTGTCCCCGCCCTCTAGCCTACCTTTGTTGGTCTCAACCAAGCCTGCGTCGACAAGAGGCTTTAAGATTCGGGTGATGTGCGTGCGGTTCACGCCCAGGGCGGAAGCGATCCCCTGTTGCGTGAGGGGTTCGCTCGGCCTCTCTGTGAGATGGGAGCGTGAGTCGTAGAGATGGAGCAATGCTCTGTCCTTAGGGGAAAGCTGGAGCATCCCGTGGGACTCGACTACAGGCGATATCTAACTTTCTGCGATGATATCCAAAAGGATAACTGAGAGCGCACGACGGCGTCCCCCGAATCGCCCGATTCCAATTTTATCTTTCAGGATAATAAAGCCTGGAAGAATTCGTTTATGGGTAATTACCACATAATAATTATATATGGAGCCAGGGGTAACTTCGTATCACGGAGCCAAAGCTCCCCCTGCTTTCGGAGGTCGTCGGATGGGTAATCTAGGTCGCAAGTTCCGCAAGGACAAGAAAGGTGTCTCAGAGGTCATCGCCAACATCCTGATACTTGGCATCACGGTGACTTTGTTCTCCAGTATCATGGTGTTTGTGGCGAACATGCCACAGCCTCACGAGAACGCCTATGCCGATTTCTCACCGTCCGTGAAATACATCTCCGGAACTCCCAACGTAATCGAGATCAACATGACGCATAAGGGCGGGCAGGAGCTCAAAGCCATAACGACGGCCATCTATCTCTTCGTAAATAATACGCAAATAACACTGCATCTTTCTAACAGTAGTAATCCCTTAGGCAGCACTTGGACCGTGGGGGAGACCTTCGTCTATCGGTACAATGTTCCTAATGGCGTCAATCCGTACAAGCTCACGTTATCGGTCATCATCAGCGACGTCGAAAAGAACTCGATACTCTACTCGGCTAACATCATCGGTGGGAGCTCGACCACGAGCTCTCCGCCCATCATCGGGGCCCGGGGCACGACTCCCTCCCCGACCTATGACACGATGCAATTCAGCTTCTATGCCCAGATCATGGACACGGACCAGGACCTCAACACCAACAGCGTATACATCAACCTCCAGTCCTTGGGGCTGTCCGCTGGGGCCGTCAGGATGTATGACAACAACTCCGACGGCATCTTCACCAGAGGGCCCTACACGGCCAAGATTGCCTGGAGCGGGGCGACCATAGTCGTCAACTGTTC
>DATIXC010000042.1:0-2042 GCA_035518995.1 Methanomassiliicoccales archaeon
GAGGGTTATGGCCAGGCAGGTGGCCGCCGAGATAGCCAGGAACCCAGGGGTGGACGAGCTGCGGAAGAAGTACGAGAGGATCTCCGAGTCGATCGGGGACCATTACGAGCTGATGAGCGAGCCGATGGTCATCCTGGATGAATACCCTGGCAGGGACGTCCTGTCCGAGCTTGCGACCCCGCCGGAGCTCGTGGACGTCGTCGGCGCGCATGTTGGCGAGCTGCTCGGGGTCAAGGGCAGGTACCTCTTCTTCGAGGACCTGGAGGGCAGGGTCCTGATGCTAGCCGCATCGGAGCTGCCTTCCCGTTTCCTGGAGCTGGGCAGGGGAAAGGGATAATAGAGGGAAATCGGATGCCTTTCTCGCAGGGAGAGAAATGAGCCAGGTCCTCAGGCCATCAGAGGTGGAAAGCAGGTACGGCAAGCTGTTCTGCCGGGGCGTCTACACCATGGTCGACGAGGCCGTGGGCGTGGCGCGGATCGTCGAGGAGTGCTCGGCCAAGGGTCCGGTGGAATGGGACGCGGTGAACCGCAGGCGCGCCGGCGGGGCAATCACTGACATCCGGGTGGACGGGACCACGCTGGTCATGGACGCCATCATCGGGGAGAAGGAGGTCAAGTTCGGGCCGGCGTCGAAGGATCTGGGGGGCCAGGGGCTCAAGTCCCTGAGGGTCGAAGGGGACATAGTCAAGACCACCTGGGTCGGATTGGCAGGCGCGAGCGTGGGAATCGGAGCATGCCTGCCCCAGGGACCAGGCACAATCGAGGCCGTGTATCCCGACGATGCCAAGGTCGGCGGGGCCAACCGCATAGAGGTGACCATCTCCACCCCCAAGCTGATCCGCGCGGTGTTCGCGGTCGACGATACCGACACCAAGGAGAAGGGCGCGTCCTGGGTGCTGATGCTAAGGGCCGCCAGGGAGGCCCCCGTTGGCCATCTCCTCCTGCACAGGATCGTGCAGCTCAACCCCAACGTCAAGGAAAAGACCACGCAGTGCGTGGCGGTGGGCGTCTCCTTCGCGGTGAAGGAGAAGGACTTCCCCGTGCTGAGGAAGCACTTCATCGACTTTGTCCGAGAAGGCACGCTCTCGCAGAACACCGTCCTGGCCATCTGCAAGGGCCTCCAGATCCCCGAAGTGGTACAGCAGTACGGACTGAGGGCGAAGAGGGAGGTCCTGAGCGTCGAGGACGCCACGGCCGCCGCCAAGAAAGGGGACGTGGAGCTGGTGGAGATCACCGGGCCGAGGGGCGCCATCGGCGCGTTGGCCGGAATAGGTTGCCACGACCTTGGGATCGAGGCGGCTGGGCTGCCCGAGGACTTCGAGAAAGGGTCGCAGGAAAAATAGATATCGCAGTCCACGATTGTGTAAGAGGCTCACGGAGGCCTTGACATAGTAAAGAATGAGATCTCCAGGGTCATAGCCAACACCGCCTACCAGACCTACGAAAAGCGCCTTCTAAAAGAGGTGCAGGAGGACAGGGTGCCCCGTCACATCGCCATCATCATGGACGGGAACCGGCGTTTCGCCCGGGAGTTCGGCCTGCGCCCCGAGGAAGGCCACATGAAGGGCAAGGACAAGCTGGAGGAGGTCATGGAGTGGTGCCTGGACCTAGGGATAAAGGTGCTGACGGTCTATGCGTTCAGCACCGAGAACCTTAACCGCGAGCCCTCGGAGGTGGAGTACCTCATGCACATCTTCGAAGAGAACTTCAACAAGCTGGCGGACGACGAGCGCATCCACAAGTACGGGATCAGGCTGACGGTGCTCGGGCAAAGGGAGCTTCTGCCGGAGAAGGTCCAGAAGGCGATCGAGTTCGCGGAGGAAAAGACCTCGTCCTACTCCAACTACTTCTACAACATCGCCATCGCCTACGGCAGCCGCCAGGAGATCATCCAGGCCATCAAGGGCATAGCCCAATCGGTGAAGGACGGGAAGCTGAACGTGGACCAGATCGACGAGGACGTGGTCACCAAGTACCTTTACACCGCGGACTTCCCCGACCCCGACCTGATCCTTAGGACGTCAGGGGAGGAGAGGGTGTCG
>DATIXC010000043.1:0-11382 GCA_035518995.1 Methanomassiliicoccales archaeon
GGCCCTTTTGAGTTATGTCTCATCCCAAGGAGTAGCAGAGCGACCCGAGCACGGTGGCGTACACCTTGGCGTCGTCGACCAGGTTGTCCACCCGGCAGTACTCGTTCACGGAATGGGCCATCTCGTCCACCGTCTGCCAGACATAGGCATCGTACCCCGCCAGCCTGAAGAGGTTGGCGCAGGTCCCTCCCCCGATGCCGCGCGGTATGGCGTCCACGCCCCTGATCTTCTTCACGGCAGAGGCCAGGCTCATGAGGGCTATGCTCTCGGTGCTCGAAGGCGGCCCGGAACGGTTGATCTGCTCGATCTCCACGCTTATCCTCGCGCCGCTGCGCTCCTCGAAGACGCGGGCCACCCCCCTGGCCGTCTCCAGCACGTCCTCCGGGTTGTACTGCGGGAGTATTCGGGAGTCGACCCAGAAGGTGTCCTCGCCCGGGACGGTGTTGACGTTGCCCACGTTCTGCAGGCGCTTGGTGGGCTCGAAGGTGCTGGTCGGAGGGAGGAAGCTGGTCTCGAGCGCGCCGAACTTGCCGTTGAGCTGGTCGACCAGGAAATCGATCATCTGGCTTCCGACCTTCATGGCGTTGATCCCTCTGCCCGGGGTCGAGGCGTGCGTCTGCCTGCCCATGACCTTGACCTTGAGCCAGAGGATGTGCTTCTCCGCGACCTCGATCACCGAGCCGTCGGCCACGCCGAAATCCGGGACGTAGATGAAGTCGTTCTTGTGGAAAACGTTGTTGTCGATCAGGAACTTGATGCCCTTGGTGTTGCCGGTCTCCTCGTCGGAGACTATGGCCAGGCCGATACCCCTCTCTGGTACCAGGCCTAGCTCGTTGAGGGCCTTGGAGGCGAAGAGCGAGCCGACCAGCGCCTGTCCGTTGTCCTCAGCGCCCAGGCCGTACAATTTGCCGTCCATCACCTTGGGGGAGAAGGGCGGGTAGGTCCACGCGTCGAGGTTGCCGGGGGTAACGGTGTCCATGTGCGAAACGATCCATACCATCTGTTCGGCCTGACCCTTCTTCTTGGCCACGACGTTCGGCCTCAGGCGCAGGCGCACCCTCTCGTCCAGGGCGTCGTACATCTCGACGTCCTCGAAGCCGCACCTCTCGGCCAGCTCCCTTACGAAGCGAGCCCTCTCGAACTCTCCCTCCCCGCCGTTCTCAGGCCCTATGGCCGGGATCCTGAGCATCTCGGTCAGAGCGTCCACCATGTCGTTTCGATACGTCTCCACCGTGGAGACGATCTCTTCCAAGGAAGGCATTGTTACCCCAATTTGGGATATACTCCCGATTATAAAATGTATTTTCGATGGGTTCAGAAAGGGGAGGGGGCCCTCGGCCGCGAGGCCGTAATCGGGTCAACGGACCACGGTCATGGAGACGGCGTTCCCCCCGCCCAGGCATAGAGTGGCCAGGCCGCGGTGCGCCCCCCTGTCCTTCATCGCGTGAATCAGCGTGGTCAGGACCCTGGCCCCGCTGCAGCCGATGGGGTGGCCCAGCGCGACCGCGCCCCCGTTCACATTGAATATCTCATCGGGCACGCCCAGCTCCTTCCTCACGGCCACGGAGGCGGTGGCGAAGGCCTCGTTGTGCTCGAACAGGTCGACGTCGTCGATGGTGAGCTTGAGCTTGCCGAGGAGCTCCCTGGTCGTCGGGATCGGGGCCGCCATGATGAGCTCGGGCTCCACACCGCCGGTGTGATAGCCTTCGATGGCGGCGAGGGGCTCGATCCCTCGCTGCTCCGCGAACCTCCTCGAGGTCACCACCAATGCCGAGGCGCCGTCGCTCAGCTGCGAGGCGTTCCCCGCCGTGATCACGCCACCCTCCTTGAACACCGGCTTGAGCTTGGCCAGGCCTTCGAGCGTAGTGTCCGCGCGGACGCCCTCGTCCACCTTGAACTCGATGTCCCCCTTCTTGGAAGGAATCCTATATGGCAGGATCTCTCCGTCGAACTTGCCGGTGGAAGCCGCCCGGTGCGCCTTGATGTGGCTGTCGACCGACAGCTGGTCCGCCTCCTGCCTGCTCACGTGGTAGCGCTCGGCCACCACCTCGCCGGTCATGCCCATGTGCATGTCGTTGGCCGCGTCCCAGAGCCCGTCGTGGACCATGCTGTCCACGATCTTGTTGTCGTTGAGGCGGTAGCCGTACCTGGCCTGCTGGAGCAGGTAGGGCGCCATGTTCATGCTCTCCATGCCACCGGCGACAATGACCTCGTGCTCGCCGGCGCGGATGGAGTTGGCCGCGAGCATGACCGCCTTCAGCCCCGAGCCGCAGACCTTGTTGACGTTCAGCGAGCCGATCTCCGGCCTGAGCCCGGCCTTCAGGGCCGCCTGACGCGTCGGGTTCTGGCCCACGCCGGCCGACAGCACGATGCCCATTATGCACTCATGGATGTCCTTGGGCTCCAGGTGGGCACGGCTCACGCTCTCCTTGATGACGGCCGCGCCCAGGTCGGGCGCTGGGACGTCCTTCAGTGTGCCGCCGAACTTGCCGATAGCCGTCCGGCAGGCGCTCAATATGACCGCTTCGTTAGTCATCACGGATCCCTTTCGCTTACCGCGTCGAAGCAGGTATTCGTATAAAAAATTGACGTTGACCGCCTACGACCTTTAGCGAAGTCACGTCATGCCATCCGCTTGAGCGGCTTGCTGATGTGCCGTCGGGAGCACACCGGAGGCTCGTACCATCCGGGCTCGATGCCGCGCTCGACCAGGTCCCAGCTCTCCCCTTTGGCGGCCCTTGTCCGGCAGCGCTTGCAGCGGTAGCCGCCCCCCCTTCCCATGGACCCCATGCTCTTCCCGCATGACCGACATAAGGGGTTGGAGGCCTTGCGCCGTCCTATGGCCAGACCGATGACGTGAAGCTTCTCCAGGTTCAGGGTCCTGGGCGACTCGCGCAGCTCCCCCATCGCCTCGACCTCGTCCCCCGGGATCAACCTCCTCACTACGGACCTGAAACCCTTCGAGGGCTCGTAGGCGGCGCAGTCCAGCAGGTCGCCGGAACCTGTCTCTAGCTGGAAGAGCACGTGACCTCCCGGAATTGTCCTTGGCCCCTCTGCGACCTTGCCTCGGACGAGGTACGAGCTCCATGGCAGGAGCGCGCCGTCCGAGATTATGTGGTCGTCAGTGCCCTGGTTGCTGAGGAGCGTCAGCCAGCGGTCCTTGGGCTCCGAGCGGATGGAGGCCGCGGCCCTGGCCGTCTCCTCGGGATCGTCGCCCCTGACGCCGAAGAGGATGGGGCAGGGCGAGTGCGGGACGATGGCGGTCCGGCAGGCCTCCCGGTCGAAGTTGTTGAAGGTCGACGGGAACAAAGCGTCCAGGCGCTCGACGTCCGTAGGGCTTACCTTCCTCGGCTTGCCCCACGCACCCCTCCTTCGATAGACCAGGGTCTCGTAGGTCCTGTCCCTGGGCCTCCAGGACATGGCCGCGGCGGCCCCGATAATGCCCCTGCCCCCGGCGAGCTGGTAGGAGAGGGCGCCAATCCGTTGGAGCTCTCCCTCGACGCGCTCGCGCTCCACGATGGCCCTGACCGCCTGCCAATAGAGCGATGGCGAAGGCCTGCTCCTCGACACCACGAGGCCGGGGCTAGCGTCCTCCTCGGTCCTCGACCAGTGGTCGATGAGACGGGAGCACTTCTCCAGTACCACGTCGATGTCGGCCTCGCCCTTCTGCGCCGGGTAGCAGAGGACCTCCTTGCCGCCGATGCGCCCGATGCGCGACGGCGTGCCCCGTCCCTCCCCGAGCCTCATGGCCAGTGCTCCATTGCCCCGCGTCTTCCACGGCACAGCGGGATTGAGACGGACCAGCCGAGGGCGGCCGATCAGATCGTACTCTCTCAAAGCTCGAACCACTTCCGTGGCCAGGAATGTGGTGCACATGGATCGGGTGGAGTCCGTGTCATCGAATGCGACGTACATGCCGTGGCGAGGAGTGCGAGCGCGCCTAAGCCATTTTCGATTGGGCGGTCGGCAGGCTAGGGATCGCGATGGCCTCGACGAAGTAGAAACCAGGGGTGTCCGAGGCGGTAAGGGTCAGCGATACTATCTGCCCAACCCTGGGAGGCTTGCCCAGAGCGTTAGGCATGAAGGCCTTGGCCTGGGCTTGGTCGGCATCGACCAGGGTCAGGGTGGTCCCATTCGCCCTTGCCTGGACCATGGTGACCTGACAAACGATGTTGACCGGGCCTTGGGCATCGGACGCGTCGGCAAACCCCTCGGCCGCCGGGGGGGTGGGGTCCGAGATTAGGGCGAACGCCAAGGTCGTCAGCGTCGCGACGAGCAACAGCCCTTTCGCGTCAATGCGCATGCATCCGAGATTTCGCAGCTTGGCCTATTCTTTGGTTCTTGCAATCAGGCTTCCGCCCGAAAGATTATTGTATGACCGAAGTGGCATTCGCCCCTGCATGCCTAAGCCGTTCCTCGTGGAGCACGCCCTGGAGATCGCGATAACCGTGACCTTGGTCGGAGCGTTGCTTTCAGTCGTAAGCATAGTGGACCTAACCGTTGTGAGCCTCGGCCTCGGGGATTGGGCGTACTGGACGATTGTCATCGGCCTGATCGTTTTCATCGCGGGCATCTTCCTTTTAGCGGGATACCTCAAGCTCAGCTCTCAATTCGATCGGTACATGAAGACCGCCAGCCGCGCGGAGTTCAAGAAGGACCAGGACGAGGTGGAGTACCTCGCCTGGAGGCTGCCGTCCAGATTCGGCAAGAGGCTCGCAGACAAGAAGGAAGAGCTCGGTCTGAAATGAGGGGGACCCCTTCATTTCCTGTGGAGGCTAAATGCGTTCATGAGCGCAGCAATCCGTGGAGGTTGCTGTCCGCCTCGGTTAGTTTTCCTCGGACCTGCTCATGCTTCCTTTTAATGCCCTCGTTGCCGTTTGTATCCTATCGACGTCGGCCTGATCGCACGTCACGACCACTCTGACGTCGTTGGCGTACTCAAGCGCGAGGATGGTGGCTCTCGACCTCAGCCAGGTGATGAGAGCCTCGGTCTCTCCAGTCTGCGGAAGCCGCAATTCGATGCGATTCCTCCGTGAGAACCTTTCCATCAGCGTTTCGTTGAGCTCACCTATCCCTTCCATCGTCGATGCCGAAATCTGAATGGGACCTGCCCCATGCCACCTTTTTCTAATGGTTTCCAACAGTCCTTCTCTTTCCCCTTCATTCAATTTATCAATCTTATTGAGGACGAGGAGGATTCTGTTCAACTCCACTTCTGGAAATAGGATTTCTTCGGATGTGCGTAACTTCCTTTCTATTTCCATTGGGATGTCCGAAGCATCTAGGATCAGGAGAATCAAATCGGCGTTGAAAATCTCTCCAACGGTGTTCTTGAACGCTTCGATGACGTAGGGCGGCAGGTCGTCAAGGAAGCCAATTGTGTCAGTGATCAGTATAGGAAGGTCCATGCCGTCCAAACGCTTGGTGGTGGTGGAGAGTGTCGAGAACATTCGGTCTTCCACAAAAACGTCCTCTCCTGTTAGAGCACGCATCAAAGTCGATTTCCCCGCATTTGTGTAACCGGCCAAACTGACTAGGTTGAATCCTTTGCGCTTCCTCTGAAGGCGTCTCTGCTCGTTCGATTCTCCCTGACGTCCAAGCTCTTCGTCTATCCGTCTAATCCTTCTCTTGATTAGATCGTAGTAGACGTCGACAGCGTACTCTCCGCCGCCCAAGAAGCCAGGGTGCTCCCCCATCTTCGCACTGTGAATCCATTCCCGTAGCAGAGGAATCTCATATTTCAATCTGGCCCTCTCGACCTGGAGACGGGACTCCTTGTTGTCCGCCCTAACCATGAAGATTTCAAGCACCAAGCGTATCCTATCGATGCACTCCACCTTCAGAGCATTTTCCAAGATGTAGTGGTGGCTCGGCTTAAGATTGCCATTTATCAAAAGAGTGTCCAC
Organism: Methanomassiliicoccales archaeon; assembly: GCA_035518995.1. Taxonomy (GTDB): domain Archaea; phylum Thermoplasmatota; class Thermoplasmata; order Methanomassiliicoccales; family UBA472; genus JAJRAN01. Next base: position 5,907 of record DATIXC010000043.1, read on the forward strand.
CTTCCAGGTCCTCAACAATTCCTGAACTTCCCTGATCTTGCCTTTCCCAAGGAAGGTCGTGGGGTCGGGCCTGGCCCGTCTCTGGATGATCTCATAAGCGATCTCATAGCCCGCGCTCTTTGCCAGTTCTTCGATCTCTGCGACATCCTCGCTCAACGTGACCAACGCGCATCTTTTGGCTTTGTCCGTGCTGCGACCTCGAGCATCAATGTAGGACGAGTCGTAAAATCCCATCGAACCATTCCATCCGAAACGAGCCTCTCCAAGAACGAGACCGGTTCATATCAGAGGCGATGCATCGTCGGAAATACCTGGAGGGTGGAGGCGTCCCACGATATATTCATAAGGTCAAGGCGCGACCACGCATCGCGCTTTTCCAATGGAAGCGAAGGGGTGGGGGACAGAAAGCACCCTCGTCGATGGATTAACGGCCATTAAATCATCTGGACATGCTAGATAAAAGTAAGGTTCTTGTAATGCCTAGCTGCTCTTCCACTGCAACCTGCGAACTGCGCAGGCCTCTATTTCCAATGGAAGCGAAGGGGTGGGGGCATCGCCATCGCTCGCCTTCGGTAAGGGGGATAGCCGTTTGGAAGAGAACGTGTTCAAGCAGTATCTGACGGGAAAACAAATCTTCCGGAGCAACCGCGAGATCCTCAGGCCGTCCTATGTTCCAGGGGACCTGCCTCACCGGGAGGGGCAGATCAACCAGCTCGCCCAGATAATGGTGACGGCGCTGAAGGGGGAGCGTCCTTCCAACGTCCTAATCTTCGGTAAGACGGGCACGGGGAAGACCGCGGTGGTCAAGTACCTCGGGAACGAGATCAAGAAGGCGGACTCCGAGCTCAACCGGGTCATCTTCCTTTATATGAACTGCGAGGTCGTAGACACCCAGTACGGGGTGCTGCAGAACATAGGGAACCATTTCATCCAGGACTTCGAAGACCGGATACCATTCACCGGCTGGTCGACCGAGAGGGTCTACAACATCCTGCGGGAGAAGGTGGACGACCAGAGCCGGGTCATCATCATCGTCCTCGACGAGATCGACAAGCTGGTTTACAAGAGCGGGGACGACGTCCTCTACCACCTCTCCAAGATCAACGACGACCTCAAGAACTCCAGGGTGAGCGTCATCGGCATCTCCAACGACCTGAAGTTCACCGAGTTCCTCGACCCCAGGGTGAAGAGCCGACTGGGGGAGGAGAAGCTGGTCTTCCCGCCCTACAACGCGGAGCAGCTCCAGGACATCCTGCACCAAAGGGCCGCCCTGGCCTTCGACGAGGGCACACTGGAGGGGGCGGTCATACCGCTCTGCGCCGCGCTGGCCGCCCAGGAGCACGGGGACGCTAGGCGGGCCTTGGACCTCCTGCGCATCGCCGCGGAGATCGCCGAGCGCAACAACGACGACCGCATCAACGAAGCTCACGTCTACAAGGCGAAGAACAAGATCGAGCTGGACTGCGTGACGGAGGCCGTCAAGACCCTGCCGACCCAGTCCAAGCTCGTCCTCCTGGGCATCCTGATCAACGAGGAGAAGAACGATGGCAGGCTGACCACCGGCGACGTGTACGAGACCTACAGGGACCTGTGCAAGGTCGTGGGCCTGGCCTGCTTGACCCAGAGAAGGGTGACGGACCTGATATCCGAGCTCGACATGCTCGGCATCATCCATGCCCGGGTGAGGTCCTTCGGGCGCGGGGGCAGGACCAAGGAGATCGAGGCCGCGGTCCCCCTGGCCGAGACCAAGCGCACCCTGGAGGAGGACGAGATCCTCCAGTCGCTGAAGAACTATCGGCCGAAGACCCAGACCACTTTGATGTGACGGTCACCGGGATTCTTTCCCCTTCTTCCCGCTCTTCCCCTTCGACTTCTGGGACGAGGCGCCCGGTTTCTGCTTACACTCATTGGGCTTGGCCTTGCTCTCGGCTTTCGAGCTTTTGCTCTCGCTCTTCTGAGGGCCTACCTTCCCGGCCTTTTCAGGCTCCGGCTCAGGCTCCTTGGCCTTCTTCGGCGGAATGCCCAGAGTCTTTCTGAACCATGCCGCGACGCTGATGCCCTTGGACTCCAGGACGATGCTCACGGCGTCGATGAGGATGGGTATGCCGATTATCAGCCCCAGGCTGATCAGGAGATTGGTCTTGCTGTTCTGGGGGATGGGGACCTGCGAGGCCTGGCCGTTGGCATAGAGCTTGATCAGGCCGAACCAGGGCAGCTCGCCCCTGGCCACGCCGTTCAGCCATTCCTCCTTCACCGGCTGCCAGCAAACGCTGTTGATCGAGCTCTGGTCGATGATCCCCTGGTTGTTGTCGCCCAGGGTGATGAGCCCCCCATGCGGGGCCACGTGGGCGTTGGCGAAGTTGCTGAGCATGGTGGTGAAGTTGATCCTGACGTCCACGCTGTTGAAGCCGATGTCATGGAGGACCAACGTGCCATGGATGTCCAGCCAGCTGTCCGGTCCGCCCTTGACCTCCCACATCTGGCCGGGGAGATCGGCCACCGCCGGGACGTCGAACCCGCCCCCGGTCGCGTTGTAGACCACTTTGCAGAGCGCCCGATGGATGATGGGCGTGCGGTCGTAGCTGCCGAACGGGCGGTATATTACGACATCCCCTAGCTCGCTGTAGGTGCCGTAACCGTCGGCGTAGCTCTCCAGATAGGGCCGGACGGCGGAGAGCGACGTTTCCTTCTTCAGGACCACGAGGTCCCCGGTGTCGATGACGTGTATGTACGAGCGAGTGTCCGAGTGCTGCATGCTGGCGGATTCTATTACCACGAGCGGTGGCCAAACGCCGCTGTAGAGATAAAGCCCCCCTATAATTAAGAGGACGATGGCAAAGGCGATGACGATTCCCTTGACGTATCCCCAGGTCTTCCTTGCCTTCTCGGCCGCGGACACGAGCGCATCAAAGCGAATCTGATTATTTGATGCCTTCGACACCAGCGCGCATCGGGCATAGGAAGGGGGAGGAGCAAAATTAATTAGGCTGGGACGAGGTCCGAGCCTACGCATGCAGAGACCGGACAACGACACCTATTTCATGAGGATGGCGGGCCTCGTGGCCACTAGGTCGACCTGCCTGCGGCGCCAGGTAGGCGCGGTGGTGGTCAAGGAGAAGCGGGTGCTCACCACCGGTTACAACGGTGCGCCCCGGGGGCTGAGGCATTGCGCTGAGGTCGGTTGCATCCGGCAGCAGACCAACGTCGAGTCCGGCACGAGGCACGAGCTCTGCCGCGGCGTGCATGCCGAGCAGAACGCCGTGATCCAGGCCGCCTACTTCGGCGTCAGCATCAAGGATTCGACCATCTATACCACGAACTTCCCCTGTGTTCTATGTACTAAGATACTAGTGAACGCGGGGATCGCCGAGATCGTGTACCGGGACGACTACGTCGACCCCTTGTCCAAGGACATACTCGAGGAGAGCGGCGTCCACGTCCGCCGCTATCAGCCTCCACCGGAAGCAGAGGAACCGTAGGTCCGCCTCGGACAGCGGAAAGGCGGGGGCTAGGACGCGCCAGCTTTTCAATCGTTAGACCCCTTCCAGCACTCTCTTTTACAAAGCCTATAAATACGATTATGATATTCCCGCATCACCTTCGGGGGAAACGCCCATGAGCAGGGCTGACACGCTTGTTAGGATCAAGGAAGCTGAGTCCGAGGCGCGGGGGATCATCGCTGCGGCCGAGGAGAAGCAGAAGACCATCTTGGCCGGTGCCCGTCGCGATGCTATCCGTATGATCCAAGAGGCCGATGACAAGATGAAGGCGGATCACGAGAACGTGATGGCCAGGGAGAAGCACGCGATGTCCGAGAAGAGGGAGCAGCTCCTCAGGAAGGGGAGCGACGAGGCCGCCAAGCTGATGTCGAAGGCCGCCGGGAACGTCCCCAAGGCGAAGGCCAGGATCAAAGAGGTTTTCGAGAGGACTATTGATGCTTCTGCCTGAGAAGATGAGCAAGATCCTCATCGTAGGATCTAAGGCCAGGCTTGTCGACACGACCGAGGTGCTCTACGGTCTCGAGCTTGTCCACCCCATCGATTTCTCAGAGGAGGAGGGCCTCACCCTAGGTTCGCCCTTTCCTTCGGCCTCGGAGGCCTCGCAGAAGCTCCTTAAGCTTAGGGCGATACAGAAGGACCTGGAGATCGAGGAGCCCCCCTTCGTCGGCTCGAGGGTGCCGCTGGGGGACATAGAGGCCAAGCTGACGCCGACCCTGGAATTCCTCGACACGGAAGTGGCGGGCGTCGTGGAGACCAAGAACCAGACCCAGCAGCGGATCTCCGCCCTGGAGAACGAGAAGCGCATGCTGATGCCGCTCGTCACCGTCCCACTGGACCTAGAGCTTTACTCCGGCTATGAAAGCCTCGCCGTGTTCGCCGGCACCGTCCGAAGCGACCCTGAGCCGGCATTGAAGGGCGCGGTCAAGTCCTTCGAGATATTCAAGTCCAAGAACGGGGAGTTCGTCGCCGTTTTCGTGCCGAAGGCCGAGGCCGCGGAGGCGCAGAAGGCCCTGGTCCAGAGCGGATACACCGAGGTGGCCGTCCCTAAGGGGAAGGGCAGCCCCGAGGTCGCCATCAAGACCATGGAGGCCGAGGAGGCCGAGCTCCGCAACACGTTATCCTCTGCCGAGGAGAAGATCACAAAGCTGAGGGCCGATAACCGGGCTTTACTGCTCGCTTCAGATGAGCAGCTCAGCATCGAGGTGGAGAAGGCCGAGTTCCCGCTCCGCATCGCCACCACCAAGAACGCCTTCGTCATCGAAGGCTGGGTCCCCACCAAGCAGGCCGAGAAGGTCGACAAGGAGCTCGAGACCAAGCTAGGCAGATCCTATCATTTCGAGGTGCTCGAGGTGAAGGACCGCAAGGAGCACGAGCTCGAGAAGCCAGAGGTAGCGCACGAGCCCGACGTCGGCACCGAGACCCCGGTCAAGATGGGCAACAGGAAGCCCATCTCCCTGTTCAATGGCTTCACCGAGCTCATCTCCACTCCGAAGTACAACGAGATCGACCCGACCACGGTCATAGCCATCACCTTCCCGCTATTCTTCGGCCTGATGGTCGGCGATGTGGGTTATGGCACCTTGTTCATAGCCCTCGGTTGGCTTGGACTGAGGAAGGTCACGACCGATGATTGGCGGACGATCTCCACCATGCTGTTCTTCGGTGGCATATGGTCCACCATCTTCGGGCTGTTCCTGTTCGGGGAGGCTTTTGGAATACCCTTCGCACCGAACCCTCCAGAATTGACTTGGTCATCGCTTCTCGGGGTCGCACTGCCAAAGGCCATCGATATAGGTACGATAAGCACGCCCCTCGGGATTCTCAACAAGCTGGACGACGTCAACCAGCTACTCTATATCACCGTTTGGATAGGAATATTGCATCTCTTCCTCGGCCTATTCCTGGGCATGTTCAACATCGCCATGAGGCACGGCCTGAAGCACGCCATGATGGAGAAGTTCGGATGGATACTCGTG
>DATIXC010000044.1:0-2185 GCA_035518995.1 Methanomassiliicoccales archaeon
CGACCTACGCCTTACCAAGGCGTCGCTATTTAGAGACGCGCTGTTAACGCGTTACCTCTAAGCCACAGTGGCGTCTGCCCCTCGAACTAGCTTTCCCTTGATAAAGGTTTCGCGATGGCATGGCCATAAGTATTTTTCCCATCGGCCCTTTTCCTCGGATGATGAAGAGCGAGATGAGCGCCTTCGACGTGCTCCGCGTGGTCAAGGAGATGCAGGAGCTGGTCGGGGGGTACTTGGACAAGGTCTTCCACTGGGACCGCCGGAACGTCCTGCTCAGGGCCAACGTCCCAGGCCAAGGGAGACGGGAGGTGTTGCTGATCGACCAGAACTTCCTCTACGTTTCAAAAGAGAGGCCTGACATCCCTGACACGCCATCGCAGTTCGCGGTGCACCTGCGCAAGCTCCTCTCGAACGCCAGGATCACCGGCATCAGGCAGCACGAGTTCGACCGAGTGGTGATCCTGGAGATGCAACGTGACGAAGCGTACCAGGTCGTCATCGAGCTCTTCGGCGAGGGCAATCTCCTGCTCGTTTCCAATGGCAGGATCGTCAATTGCCTTGTTTCCAAGACATGGAAGCACCGGGACGTAAGACCTGGAGCCACCTACGAGTTCCCTCCCGCCCGCTTCAATCCGCAGATGCAAAAGCAGGAGGATTTCGAGAAGGCCATCCGGTCGTCGAGGTCGGATATCGTCAGGACGCTGGCCACATCGATCAACCTCGGTGGCCAGTACGCGGAGGAGGTCTGCCTGAGGGCGGGGGTGGACAAATCGATGAAGGCCAGCACGGTCGACATCGATGCGCTTGGGCGACTGACCGAGGCCGCCCTCTCCATCCTGGCAGAGGCCTCGACCGGTACCTCGTCCTGCGCCTACATGGAGGCGAACGGCGACGTGACCGACGTCTCGCCCGTAGAGCTCCGGCAGTATGAGGGCAAGCCGAGGGCCTGCTTCCCATCATTCTCGGAAGGGCTCCAGTACTACCTAGAGCATAGGAGGGCGAAGGAGAAGGAGGCCGCGGTGAACCCTGAAGTGCAGCGCCTCCTGAGGCAGCTGGCGCAGCTCAAGGAGGCGGAGGCCTCATCCAATGCCGAGGCTGACAATCTCGTGAAGCAGGCCGAGGCCGTTTATGCGAACTACCCAGAAGCGGCTTCGGCGCTCTCCATGGTCAAGATGGCGGCCGAGGAGAAGGGCTGGGACGAGCTCAAGGCCATGGGCAAGGAAGGGGGGAACCTCCGCTCCATCGACCCTAAGAGGAAAGTGATTTCACTGGCCTTGGGCGAGCTCGTGGTGGAGCTCGAATACACCAAAGGGCTGGAAGAGAACGCCAGCTTGATCTATGCCAAAGCGCGGGACGCCAAGGACAAGGCAACCCGCTCTCACGAACTAATCGAGGATACGGAATCGAAGATCGTCGAGATCAAGCGCAAGGACGCGCTCGAGGCCCAGAAATCCAAGGTCGAGACCAAGCCCACCAAGAAGTTCTGGTTCGAGGCCTATAAGTGGTTCATCACCAGCGGGGGTCACCTGGTGCTTGCGGGCCGGGACGCGCGGACCAACGACCAGGTGGTGAAGAAGCACCTGACCTCGGCCGACCGGTACGCCCATGCGGACGTGCACGGCGCTCCGAGCGTGGTCATCAAGGACGGCGCGTCCGCCAGCGAGCAAGAGCTGGCGGAGGCTTGCGCCTTCGCATTGGCCCATTCCAAGGCCTGGAACGCCGGAGTGAGGGAGGGGAGCGCCTATTGGGTCCTCCCTGACCAGGTGTCGAAGACGCCGGACGCCGGGGAGTTCGTGCCCCGCGGAGCGTTCATAATAAGGGGCAAGCGCAACTACGTGCATCACATCCAGCTTCAGCTGGCCATCGGAGAGATCGAGAACGAGGGCGCGAGGAAGATCATGTGCGGGCCGAAGGACGCCGTTCTCCAGCGCTCCAAGAAGTACGCCGTATTGGCGCCCGGCGACGAGGACCGATCTGTCGTCTCGGCGAGATTGGCCAAGGAGCTCAACGTACCCGAGGAGGAGGTCTCGCGCATCCTGCCCCCGGGTAATGCGGAGATAAAGGAGCGGGTGGGCCTCTAGATTGGTAATAAGGAGCGCCCGAGCCGGAATTCGAATCCGGGTCTGCAGGTCCGCAGCCTGCTAGGATGTCCAAGCTACCCCACTCGGGCAGACGAAACACCCTC
>DATIXC010000045.1:0-4683 GCA_035518995.1 Methanomassiliicoccales archaeon
GATTGCACCAACGAATCGAGGCCTGGCGTGACCAGCGAGGTCCTCAGCCCCGAGGGGGCCGTGGCCAAGATTCGATATGTCAGGGAGAAGGTACCCAACCTCAGCGTCATCGGCATCGCCGGCCCTGGCGACCCCCTGGCCAACGAGAACACCTTCAGGACCTTGGAGCTGGTGGGAAAGGCTTTCCCGGAAATGACCCTCTGCCTTTCCACCAACGGCCTGAACCTGCCGAAGTACGTGGGGAGGCTCAAGTCGCTGGGGGTCAGGTTCATCACCGTCACCATCAACGCCGTGGACCCCGAGATCGCGGGCAGGATGTACCAATTCGTGGTGTGGGAGGGCAGGGTGCTGCGCGGGCTCGAGGCCGGGAAGAGGATGGTGGAGAACCAGCTCGAAGGAGTTCGTCTCGCCGCCGGGGCCGGTATGCTGGTGAAGGTCAACACCGTGATGGTCCCGGAGGTCAACGCCCAGCACATCCCCGAGGTGGCGAAGAAGGTGAAGGAGGCTGGCGCCTACATCGTCAACATCATCCCTATGATACCTGTGCCGGGCACGCCCTTCGCCAAGATGCGGGCGCCGACCCCTAGGGAACGCAAGGAGCTGCAGGAGATCTGCGAGCCCAAGATCAAGCAGATGCGCCATTGCCGCCAATGCAGGGCCGATGCCATCGGCCTCCTGGACGAGGACCGCTCTGCAGAGTTCGCGCACTTCACCTGCGGCGCAGAGGCCAAGGAAGGGGAACCGGTCACCATCGAGATCGAGGGCAAGACCAAGCACAAGATCGCCGTGGCGTCCAGCGACGGCCGCATCGTCGACCTGGGCTACGGGCAGACGGAGAGCTTCTTCGCCTTCCTGGTCGAGGAGGGTAGTATCGTCCAGCTCGGGCAGGTGAAGGTGGACGCGAGGCTCGACGAGCCGGTCTACGGCTCGGCGCACAGGGCCAAGCTGGAGAACATGGGGCTCGCCCTGCGCGGATACGACGCCGTCGTGGCCACGGAGTTCAGCGACAGGGCGGTGCAGGAATTGAGGAAGAACGGCATCGCCGCCTACTCCCTGAAAGGCGAGGTGGAGAAGGCCGTGCTGGAAGCCTCAGACAACCTCTACAAGAAGAGAGCGGAGACCTTCGAGTGATGGATATGCGCGCTTCCGACCTGTTGGTGAAATGCCTGGCCGCCGAGGGCGTGGAAAGGGTGTTCGGCATCCCGGGAGAGGAGAACCTGGACGTCATGGACGCCCTCATGGAGACCGGCATGGAGTTCGTCCTCACCAGGCACGAGAACTCGGCCGCCTTCATCGCCCTCACCTGCGCCAGGTTGACGAACCGCGCCAACGTCTGCCTGTCCACCCTTGGGCCGGGTGCGACCAACATGGTCACCGGCGTGGCCGAGGCCTTCCTTTCCTACGTCCCTTTGATAGCCATGACCGGCCAGGTGGGAGCGGACCAAGCCTTCGTCCCGCGCAAGCAGTACCTCGACCTCGCCGAGCTATATCGGCCGATCACCAAGGCCAGCTTCAAGCTGAACGACCCGAGGGCCATCGCCTCGCAGGTACGGAGGGCTTTCCAGTTCGCCTCGGAGGAAAGGCCGGGCCCGGTGCACCTCGAGCTGCCGGAGGACGCGATGAAGGCCAAGGCGGAGGGCAACCCGCTGGCCCGCTCCAGACCGCCGCGCCCTTCCATTGACAAGGGGACGCTGAAGGGGGTCCAGGAGGCCATCTCCTCCGCCGAGAGGCCGATGGTCCTCGCCGGACCGGGGGTCTTCCGCGCCAGGGCGGGCGCCTCGCTGCGAGACCTGGCGAGGTCATGGGGCATCCCCGTCGCGCACACCTGGCACGGGTGCGGCGCGATGCCCTACGACGACGAGCTGTCCCTCAACACGGTGGGCCTCAGGACCAAAGACAGGGTACGGAAGGCCTTCGAGATGATGGACCTGGTGCTCCTGGTCGGGTTCGACGTGCCTGAGTTCCAGCCAGCCTTCTGGAACGTGGGGGCACCGAAGAAGGTGGTGGGAATCGTCGCCTCGCCGCTGGAGGCCGTGCCTGGCCTGAACGTCCATCTCCAACTGGTCGGGCCACTGGAGGCGATGCTCAAGCGGCTGGCCTCCGGCGCCAAGAGGAAGGAGAACTGGGCCCTGGAGCACCGCAACGACCTCGCGTCCTGCATCGATGGCTGCCCCACGGACTCGCCTCCGGTGAAGCCACAGCTGGCGGTCAAGGCCATCCGCGCCAGGCTGGGCAAGGCGGACATCTGCACCAGCGACGTGGGGGCGCACCTAATCTGGCTGGCGAAGTATTACCCGGTCTACAAAGAGAACACCCTGCTGCTGACGAACGGCCTGATTCCCATGGGGATCGGCGTGCCTTCAGCCATCGGGGCCAAGCTGGTCCATCCCGAGAGGAAGGTGGTGGCGGTGGTGGGCGACGGCGGGCTTATGATGAGCGCCGCGGAGCTGGAGACCGCCAAGCGCCTGGGGACGAGCTTCGTGACCGTGGTCTTCAATGATTCTGGCCTGGGCCTCATCAAGCTCAAGCACGAGCGGGCCTACGGGCGACATTATGGGACCGACTTCGGGAACCCGGACCTCGTCGAGTTCGCGGAATCGTTCGGGGCCAAGGGGTACCGCGCCGAGACCGCCGAGGAGCTGGACGAGATGCTGCGCCTGGCATTGAAGGAGGACGAGCTGGCGCTGATAGACGTGCCCATCGACTACAACGAGAACGAGAGGCTCCTTTGAGGCCGCAGGACGCCTCGTCCAGATGTCGTCCCCGACCGCTGGAAAGGTTAAAATAAGCTGGCCCTCATTTGCGGCCCTATGAACGGACCGGACCCCAAGGAGTTCGAGCTCAGGTTCTTCCTCGACAACGGCTTCCAGAGACGCAAGTGCCCGAAGTGCGGGCGCCACTTCTGGACGCTGGGCGCATGGGAGACCTGCGGCGAGCCGCCCTGCGAGGAGTACACCTTCATCGGAAACTCGCCCTGCTCCAAGGCCCTCGGTCTGCATGAGATGCGCGAGGAGTACCTGTCCTTCTTCGAGTCCGAAGGGCACAAACGCGTGAAGCGCTACCCCATCGTCGCCCGCTGGCGCGACGACGTCTTCTTCACCCAGGCGTCGATCTACGACTTCCAGCCCTGGGTCCTCAACGAGGTCATCGAGCCCCCGGGCAACCCGCTCACCATCTCCCAGACCTGCGTGCGCTTCAACGACATCGACAACGTTGGCAAGACCGGCAGGCACTTCACCTTCTTCGAGATGGCCGCCCACCACGTCTTCAACAAGAAGGGCAAGGAGATCTACTTCAAGGATGGCACGGTGGCCCTTTGCCACAAGTTCTTCGCCGCCCGCCTGGGCGTCGACCCCATGCGATTGCGCTACATCGAGGAGTGGTGGGAGGGAGGGGGCAACGCCGGGCCTTGCGTGGAGGTCATCATCGACGGCGTGGAGGTCGCGACCCTGGTCTTCATGATGTACAAGATCGGGCCGGATGGCATGCAGCCAATGGCCATGACCGTGGTCGACACCGGCTACGGGCTGGAGAGGATGACTTGGGTCTCTCAAGGCACCTCATCCGCCTATGAGGCGGTCTTCGGCCCGGTGGTAGAGGAGCTCAAGGCCGTTGCTGGCGTCCAGATGAACCGCAAGGTGCTAGAGGAGTACTCCAAGGTTGCGGGGATGACCAATGCCAAGACCGCCGCAGACGTGAGGCGCATCCGCGAGCAGACCGCGGAGAGGATCGGCATTTCTTACAACGAGCTGATGAGCATCGTCTCGCCCCTGGAGGACGTATATGTCGTCTGCGACCACTCCAGGGCCTTGGCCATACTGCTGAACGACGGGGTCGTCCCCTCCAACGTACGCGAGGGCTACTTCGCCCGGATGCTGGTGCGCAGGTCGCTGAGGTCCATGCGCTCTCTGGGCATAAAGATGCCACTGGCGCACGTGGTCGGCCTGCAGGTGGACTACTTCGCGCAGATAATACCCGAGCTGAAGGAGAACAAGGCGGACATCCTCAGGATCGTCCAGGTGGAGGAGGACCGCTACTACGAGACCTTGGCCCGCGGCAAGCAGCTCGTGGACCGCATGACCAAGGACCTGAAGAAGGGCGAGCGAATCACCAACGAGAAGTTGATCGAGCTCTACGACTCGCACGGCCTGAACCCTGAGCTGGTCAAGGAGTTCGCCTCGGTTCCGGTGGAGGTGCCTGACGACTTCTACAAGCAGGTCGCCGCCCGCCACGAGAAGCCCGAGGCCGAGGAGGAGGTCAGGAAGGAGGAGTACCCCGATGGCCTGCCCGCCACCAGGATGCTCTACTACGAGGACGTGGACATGCTCGAGTTCCAGGGCAAGGTGCTGCGGGTGGTCGGAGGGGGGATCCTGCTGGACCAGACCGCCTTCTACCCGGAAGGGGGAGGGCAGGAGTGGGACCTGGGTACGCTTGACGGGCACAAGGTCACCAAGGTCATCAAGGTCAACTCTTCAATATTGCATTTCATAGAAGGACCACTCCCCCACCTAGACCATATCATGAAAGGGTCCGTCGACCGCGAGAGGCGGCATCGCCTCATGCGTCACCACACCTCGGCCCATATCATCAACGGGACGGCGAGGAAGATGCTGGGCAACCACATCTGGCAGGCCGGGGCGCACAAGTCGGAGACCGAGGGCCGCCTGGACATAACTCATTACG
>DATIXC010000046.1:0-5169 GCA_035518995.1 Methanomassiliicoccales archaeon
CAAGTTCGGATTTTAATTGGATCTTTTCGAACTCGTTAGGGAAATCATCGGCATCGATTGACCGTGGCGAAGGACCCTTTCGAATCAGGACCCTGTCAACGAAAGCCATTTCTTCACGTGGACGTCAAATTCATCGAGTGAACTCAAACAGCGGCCTCAATAGGTTAGCAGCGCGAAGTTCGATGTGTGATGAAGCATTACCTGGTTTGATTTGGAGAGCAAAGGTGCAATAATGCAGAAAGTCACAAGAATCGGTGTTTCCTTGGAGCCAACGCTACTGGAAAGCTTCGATGGACTGGTCAAGCAGAGGGGGTTCGCCACCAGATCCGAAGCGGTCAGGGACCTGGTGCGCAGGGCGCTAGTAGAGGAGTCGATGAGGGACGACGATGCGCCTTCCGTTGGAACGATCACGCTACTTTACGACCACCAGCGCGTCAGGATTAAGGATCACCTCACTGAGGTCCAGCATCAGTATCGTGATCTCATCTCATCCTCGGTCCATCTGCATCTCGATCATGAAAAATGTTTAGAAGTACTGATGGTCAGGGGCAAGCTCTCGGACGTCAGGCGGCTTCATGAGGAGCTCTCTTCCGTGAAAGGGCTTCATATTGCCGGTCCAGTCTTAATCGCGGGAGAGCTCGCAGAACATGGCTGAGTGATGACATGTCGAAGTTAGAGAAGGCGTGAAAGCGCCAAAATAATCTATATTGGCTTAAAGCGTAACACTTTTTAAATATTCGTAATATCAATCACATATTGCATTATCGCATTGCGCGGATGGTGAGTTGATTAATCGAGAGCAGAGGTTGGTCAAATTGAAACGGGCGCCCATGTCGAGCTCGCCTTCAAATCCGGTCTCAGAGCCTTCGATCGGCGTGCGCCTTGGAGAAGGATTTCGTTTGTACGAAATGCCCCTCCTATCCCCATGTCCCAGGACCATTAGTTGTTCCCACTTCCTCGGCGATTTGTGAGCATTATCACCGGTGGTCAACTTGACGATGAACGAAGTTGCTGATGCGGGGCGAATCCGAGTAAGTAAAGCCATTGAAGATGGCATCTGCGCGATGCCTCTTTCTACTTTCCTCCTACCGCATGCCGAAGGCTTTTTGACAACGGCACGCTTTGCCTTGCTACGAATCGGTGCTGCTCCCATCAGCAACTGGACTTTCCTTCAGAGCCTTTGACGTCTTGCAGGACGTCCTCGAATGTGGCTCTCGCCGGAACGATATCCACGCGGACGCCGTGCGATTCCAGGGCATTCTTAGTGGGCTGCCCTATCGCCGCCACTTTCTTCGAACCGAGGACCTCTCTAACCCTGTCGATGCCGATCCTTGCCGCCCAGGTTTCGATGAAGGTGCTCGCAGAGAGGGAGGACGAGAATATGTAAACGTCAATCATCCCCCGCCCGCCAGCCTCGAAGATGTCTTGCATCTCCCTTGAATCAGCTTGCCTGTGGAGAGAGTAAACGATGACTTCTTGTGCGCTGAGGCCCGCCTCCCTTAGGCCGCGCAGCAGCTCGCCCGTACCTTTGTCCGAGCGCAGAACGTAGCACTTCCCCCCCTCCAATCCGAGTCCCTTCGCATAGGTCACCAGGCCCCTGGAGGTGAATTCCCTTGGCGTATCGCACGCCTCGATCCCCTCTCGCAGCAGCTTCCTCGCCGTCGCAGGGCCAATGGCCACCACGCGCGTCCTGCTGAGCCCCGTGAGCAACGAGTCGGACCGTCTTCGACGCGCAGCTAGATCGATGCAAGATTGCACCGCGGTGGCGGAGCTGAACATCACCAGGTCCGCCTTCCATGATGTTAGTTCGTCGAGGAAGCGGTCGAATTCTGGCGTGTCGTGCAATTCGATCTCGATGGGCGAGGCTGCCACCACATCGAAGCCCATCTTCATTGCGAGCGCCAACGACTCCTGAAGCTTGTCCTTCGGCCGCATGATGGCGATGAGTGTCAGAAGAGGTCCCCCAACTTCTCGCGAAGCCGCGCCACCTCGCCTATCACAATGACGGCTGGCGGGGAGATGCCTTGGGCCTCGCACACCTCAGCGATGTTCCCGAGAACACCTATGACAGTTCTTTGGCCCGACATGCTGCCCTTCTCGATAATCGCCGCTGGTGTCAGATGGTCCATCCCCCCCTCCATCAACCGCCTGGAGTTTCTGCCGATGTTGGCGATGCCCATGAGTATCACGATGGTGCCCCCGGACCTCCCTACGTGCGCCAAAGCTTCCCAATCGACGGCGTCCTCGGCCTTCCCCTCGCCCTCGTGGCCAGTCACGAAGGTCACATGCGAGGCGACGCGGCGATGTGTGACAGGGATTCCAGCCAGGGATGGCGCCGCAAGGGCCGAGGTTATTCCCGGAACGACATGGACGCGGACCCCTCTAATGCGCAGTTCCTCTGCCTCCTCGCCGCCACGCCCAAATAGGAAAGGGTCGCCGCCTTTCAGGCGTACCACCCTCTTCCCCTCCATGGCTTTGCAGACGAGAAGGCGGTTGATATCATCCTGCTCCGCTCTATGGACCCGCCCTCGCTTTCCCACATCGATGACCTCCGCCTCCGGAGGAATGCTCTCGAGAAGAGCTCCCCCAACGAGAGCATCGTGCACCACCACCTCCGCGGAGCGGAGAACCTCGAGCCCCTTGACCGTGATGAGGCCAGGGTCGCCAGGGCCCGCACCAACAAGAAAGACCTCTCCCTTGCCTGGAGGCGGGTCTGCCTCGGCTCGATTATGCTTCTGCAATAGGTCCGTGGCGAATTCCTTCAGGCCTTTCTCGTCCCCGATCTTGAACTCGCCCGTGGAGGAAGCCGACCTCGACCCATCCTCCAGCATCATATCTGCATCTATCTTGATCACGCCACCCTTGGCCGAGGCGTGTACCCCGATGGGGATGTAGCATCCACCGCCCATCAGCCCGAGGACCAGACGCTCCGCCTCCACCTCTGCCCTGGTCGGGGCGTGGTCGATTAGCGCTAGCCTCCCGATGAAGGGGCTCGACTCAGCGCACACCACGGCGATGGCCCCTTGACCGGCGGATGGGATGTAAATGTCAGAATTGAGAACGTGATATTCGGCGTCGATCCCCAGGCGTTCGATCCCGGCCCGCGCGAGAATGACGGCGTCGTACTGGCCGTCCTGAAGCTTCCTCAGCCGAGTGGGGACGTTACCTCTGAGATCCTTCACCCTAAGGTCGGGTCTCGCCCTCCTCACCATCGCGGCTCGGCGGACGCTCGACGTACCCACCACAGCGCCTGATGGAAGCTGGTCGAGCGGGAGCCGTGAGACGAGGACGTCCTCAGCTGGGCCCCGCGGCAGCACCGCGGCGATCATCGTGCCAGGGGTCAGGGCCGCCGGCATGTCCTTCAGCGAGTTGACGGCCGCATCGATCCTTCCGTCCAATATCATCCTGTCCAGCTCCTTGGTGAAGGCACCGACGCCTCCCAATGAGCGGAGAGGTCGGTCCGTGGCCTCGTCCCCGAGAGTTTTTGCCTTGATGATCTCCACCTCGAGCCCTGGCGCTCGCTGCGCCAAGGCCCTGACCACCATTTCCGTTTGGGCCATCGCCAGGTCGCTGCCCCTGGTCCCCAGCCTCATCTCCCCGAGACCTCCTGGAGAGCCGAGGCGAAGGCCTCGATCGTGCGCCTTGCGTCGGCATCCCCATGGGCCGTGGACAGGAAGTTGGTCTCCCATTGGGATGCTGGAAGGTAGATGCCTCTCTCGAGAAGCGCTTGGAAAAGGCGCATGAACAACTTGTTGTCGCATCTCATCGCGGATCCATAGTCCCTCACGACCCACTCCGAGAGGAACAGCTGGAACATCGAGCCGATGCCCTGCGCGCGATACGGCAGGTCCATCTGCACGCAAGCGCGGTCCAAGCCCTTGCGCATTACCTCACCGGCAGAGTTCAGGCCCTCGTGCCCTTCGCGCCTGAGGGTTCTTATCGTCTCCCTCCCAGCGACCAAGCTCATGGGGTTGCCGCTGAAGGTGCCGGCCTGGTACACCTTTCCCAGTGGCGACACGAGGGACATGATCTCCTTGGAGGCGCCAAAGGCTCCGATGGGCATGCCCCCGCCAAGGATCTTCCCTAGAGTTGTGATGTCCGCCCGCACCCCGTAGAGCTCTTGTGCCCCGCCCATGGCCAGGCGGAAGCCAGTGATCACCTCGTCCAGGATCAGGAGGATACCGTGCAGGTCGCAAAGCTCCCTCAGCCCTTGCAGGTAGCCCTCTTCGGGGAGGATGGTGCCCGCGTTGCCGATTACCGGCTCGGTGATGAGCGCCGCCACTTGGTCCCGATGGGCGCGTAGCAAATTCTCCAGCGCATGGAGGTCGTTGAAGGGGGCGAGGAGGGTGTTCGCCGCCACTTCCTCAGGTACGCCCAGCGAGTTGGGAGCGCAATGCGTGGTAGCGCCCGAGCCCGCCTTCACCAGGAGGGCGTCGTGAGCACCGTGGAAGGCGCCCTCGATCTTGACGATCTTCTTCCGTCCGGTGAACCCTCGCGCCAGGCGCAGGGCGTGCATGGTCGCCTCCGTGCCCGAGGACACGAAGCGCATCATCTCCATGCTGGGAAAATAGGAACGAACCATGTCGGCCATCTCCGCCTCCAGCTCGATCGGAGCCCCATAGAGCGTTCCCAGCTCCGCCTGCGCCTGGAGCGCCATCACGACCTCCTCGCGGGCGTGTCCCAGTATCAAAGGGCCAAAGCCCATGCAGTAGTCGATGTACTCGTTGCCGTCCACGTCCCAGACGTGGCTTCCCTTCCCCCTCTGGAAGTAGATCGGGTATGGAGAATAGGCGCGGACCGGGCTGGACACGCCGCCCGGCAGCAGCCCTCTTGCCCTATCGTACAGGTCCTGGGAGCGCCTGGTCCTCACTTCCACCCCTCCCTCAGCATCCTTGCCGCCTCCAGGGCATGGTAGGTGACGATCACGTCCGCGCCGGCGCGCTTGATTCCAAGCAGCGCCTCCATTACCGCCCTCTCGCGGTCCAGCCAGCCATTGGCCGCGGCCGCCTCTATCATCGAGTACTCGCCGGAGACGCAGTACGCGGCGATGGGGGCATGGAACCTCTGCCTGGCACGGGAGATGATGTCCAGGTACGGCAGCGCCGGCTTGACCATGAGGACGTCCGCCCCCTCCTGCAGGTCCAGCTCCATCTCACGCAGGGCCTCGCG
>DATIXC010000047.1:0-4641 GCA_035518995.1 Methanomassiliicoccales archaeon
CACATTGAGAGGGCGATGGCGTCCATCACCAACCAGCCGGTGGACCGCCTATCGACCTACCCAATCGCTTGCGGCGTCAACCGCAAGCTGCTGAGCACGCCAACCACCTATTCGGAGTGGGCCAGCGACCCGAGGAAGTTCGCCGAGGCCGCCATCGCCGGCTACAAGCACTTCGACTGGGACTGGTTCTTCGGGCTGATGGACCTGTCGGTCATGGCCGCGGACGTCGGCTCCGGAGTGAGGTTCGACGAGCAGAACACGCCCTACGTGGTGGACCCATTGGTCAAGAAGCCCGAGGACTACGAGAAGATCCAGGTCCCCGATGTCACGAAGGGAAGGTGCGGCGTCATCCTCGAAGGCACCAAGCTGTTCGCCGAGCGCCTGGGCAAGGACATCATCACCTCGGGGTTCATCGAGGGCCCATTGCTGGCATTGACCCAGACGGCCGGAGCCGAGAAGGTCTTCATGGACATGTACAACCACCGCTCGGCGGTGCACAAGGCCCTCAAGACCTTCACCCAGTTCGACGCCGACTTCGCCACGGCCTTCGGCAAGACCCCCGCGCCCGGCCTGTGCTGGGACTATCTCTGGGGCTCTTACTCCTGCCTTGGCGACAAGGAGTACGAGGAGTTCGAGGCCCAGTACGCCCGCGAGCTCAACAAGCTGACCGCGGACGTGGGCAAGGCGTTCTGCATCCACAACTGCGCCGACCTGCCCCACCTGGACACCCAGGTCAAGGCCTTCAAGCCCGTGATCTACTCCATGGCCTACTACCCGCTCATCCCTGGCTCGCCCTCGCCGAAGGAGGCCATCGGGAAGGGGTACGCGGACGGCTGCCTGCTGGCCGGGAACATCGACCCGCAGGCCTTCGTCAGGTTCTCCACGGAGAAGATCGAGAAGGTCACCATCGACCTGCTCCAGGAGGTCAAGACCGCGCTGTGCGCCAGGGGCCTGCACTCCCGGTACGTCATCGCCTCCGGGTGCGAGGTGCCCCCGGCGTTGGCCACCAAGATGGAGAACATCAAGACGGTCATCGACACGACCAAGAAGTACGGCGAGGTCGAGTGCGTCTAGGAAACCGCTTTCCATACTCTTTTTATTTTCTCAATGCGAGCCAAAGACCTGTCATCATCATCAGCAACGCCACGACCAGCTCGGTAACAGGCCAGAAGCTGTCCAGTCGAAGTCCCAAGGCGTCAAGGTTGAACAGCGTATAGATGAACACTGCCCAGGGAAGAGCGCTAAGAACGAACAACAGCTTGCCCACGGCTCTCCAGTCCATATGACTCCCCTATTGTGGCACGGATATGTCCATACCAGAACATAAGCACAACCGTTCGAAAGCATCGACACG
Organism: Methanomassiliicoccales archaeon; assembly: GCA_035518995.1. Taxonomy (GTDB): domain Archaea; phylum Thermoplasmatota; class Thermoplasmata; order Methanomassiliicoccales; family UBA472; genus JAJRAN01. The sequence continues at coordinate 1,355 of DATIXC010000047.1, forward strand.
TGCTTCGCAAGAATGAAATCCATGGCGACCCTTGCCCCCGAGCGTGAAGTTCGCGGTGGTCCTCCACGGACCGGAAGTGGTCGACACAGGCCTTGCCATGAGAGTCATCGGTCCGTTGTCGAAAGAAGGCCGCGTCGAGGCGGTCATGAGCGGGCACACCGGGGTGGCGGCGGTGATCGACGCCGGGTTGGAGGGCTTGGTGGACATCAAGCGCACGAGGAAGCCTTCCCAGGAGCTAGCTAGATTGAGCGGCTCGAATGATGTTCTGATCCTGGTGAATTATGCGAAGAACCGCGAGTCCGCCCTCCGGTTCGGAAGCATCGTCTATTCCAGATGCAAGAAAAGCGTGGACAAGCCACTTATCCAGGTGGATGACGGGATCATCATCGAATGGAACGGAAAGGATATGGCCATAACGCGCCGCCTGGCCAGCGATCTAGACCTGGAGATCCTCGCTGGGAATGAGCCTTCGGATGAGGATGAGGCCGATGAAGGCCAAAGGCGCATCCTTGGGGTCATCCCTGGCGAGCACATATGGATCGACGGCGTGGTGGTTGGCCGTATAACGTCGACCGAGGTCAAGCTGCGAAAAGGCGAGAGCGGAATGCTGGAGGCTGAAGGGGTAGAGCTGAAGCAGACCGGCGTCGACCGGTTAGGGGATTTCGACCTCGTCAAGGCCCACGTACGTTCTGGTTCGACGAGGAGGACCGCCGCCAAGGCCCGGTCGATCGACACCAAGAAATCGGGAGCGTTCTTCATCGACCATAGCGCCGAGACCGCCGTCCATAAGTGCCAGAACGCTGCGCTGGTCGTCACGGTCGGCGACGACACCAGCAAGATCGCCGGCAGCCTGCTCTTCCGTTTCAACGTCCCCATCGTGGCAATTACGGATGGGGATGAGGACGGGATATCCTCCGAGGACCTAAAGGCCAAGGGCTCGGTCGTGGTACGGGTCCGACCTGGGACCGACGACATCGTTGGGAGGGAGGTCCACCGGACCATTTTCCATGGCAAGGGCCGGATCCAGGGTAATCCTACTCCCTCCAGCATGGCGGAAGAGGTCGTGCGCATAGCCGGCGAAAGGCTGGTCTGGTGTTCAGTTCGCGATTAGGTACGATGGGACAAGGGACGAGCTGGTGCATTTGGTACCGCGGACCTTCGTGGGATAGCACTTTCAAGCTGGCGACGTCTTCTTCTTCATCACTCCGAACTCTACGTACCAGCCTATGGCCAGGGCGAGGATGCTCGCCGGCACGGCGATCACCAGAGGGTCGATCACGTTCCATGGGGCCCCCGCCAGGGAAGGCTTGCCGAAGATGGCCTGGCAGAGACCTATCCTTTTGGCGATGTCCGCCTGAATGAAGGCGCTCCATATGAACCAGGTCAGAGCGCCCACCACCAAGCTGAAGATGGCCCCGATTCTGGAGAGGCGCTTCGAGAACAGGCCATGCGTGTACATGGGCAGGAAGGCCGCTGCGCAAAGGCCCATGAACATAGCGGTCGCCTTTGCGATGATGTTGCTCGGCATGATGAAGGCCAGGCCTATGCTGGCCACGATCATGATCATCGTCCCGACCTTGTTGGCCCTGAGGCTCGACGCCGGTTTCCCCTCGGCCTTGATGTTCTTCCTACGATTGGAGGAGCGCTTGATCTGCGTCCACAGGTCGTAACCGGCCGCTGAGCCCATCGTATGGAAGATCGCGCTCAGCGTCGACATCGCTGCGGCTAGCAGCGTGAGCATGAAGATGATCACGATGAAAGGTGGCATGGAGTCATTGATGTATATTGGGATGATTTCGTCCACATTATGGGTCATCCCTCCGCTTACGCCGTCGGGGGTCCAGGCGATGTTACCAAAGTGCTGCCAGAAGTAGACGTTGGTGAGGGCGCCCGCCGTGAAGGCGACCCCGGTCATGAGGAGGATGAAAATAGAGCCGATGGGAACGGCCCTATTCAACGACTTGTTGTCTTTGGCGGTCATGAACCTGACCACGAGCTGCGGCTGGGCCAGCACCCCGATGCCGACCCCCAATATTATGGTCGTGACCATCTGGTACCAGATAGGCGATCCGAGGTCGGGCATGGACGTCCAGCCAGTCCAACCCTTGGAGGCCAGCGCAGCAGTAGAGCTGGCTGGGATCTGGGAAGGCAGGTTGGTGAGCGCCTGGTTGGCATCGAAGACCCCGCCCAGGGCGACGAAGGTCAGGATGAGTATGGTGGTCATCCCGAACATCATGATGGCGCCCTGGAAAGCGTCCGTGTACATGACCGCCAGTAATCCCCCGGTAATGACGTAGGCCGCTGTGATTATCGCGAAGCCTATCAAGGCGTACTCGTACGGGACCCCAAGGGTCTCCTTGATGAACTGGGCGCCGCCGATCAGGACCGCGCTGGCATAGAGGGGCATGGAAAGCAGGATGATAACGCTACAAGTGTACTGGATGAAATTGGAGTTAAAGCGCTTGCCCACAAGGTCTGGGAACGTGACCGCCTTGAGCGATTGGCCGATGGCTCTGGCCCTCTTGCCATAAAGTATGAAGGCCAGCAGGATGCCGATGGAGATGTTCAGGACCGTGAGCCAGATCAGCCCCTCACCTAGCTGGGCTGCCACGCCTCCGAAGCCCACGATGGCGGAAGTGCTGATGAAAGTTGCTCCGTAGGACAGGCCTATGATGAGCGGATTCACTTTTCGGCCAGCAATCAGGAAGTCCTCATGGCTCTTGGTCTTCTTCCAACCCAGGTAGGCGAGGAACAAAGTGATCGCAATGTACACCGCGGTCGTGACCCAGAACATCCATGGCTCTATCATTTATCTCCCCCCTCAGGCGGCAGCCGCCGCCTCCTCCTCCTTAAGGAATTTGTTCTTGTCAATCGCGTAACCAATGGCCAGGGCGGCGACCGAGCATGGGATGGCGACGATCAACGGGTCCACGACCTGCCAGGGCATCCCCAGCAGCGAATCCACCCCGAAGATCGCTCTGCAGATGCCCAACGGGGCGGACTCCGCCTTGTGCACGAAGAAGGTCCAGAAGAACCAGACCACCGTTCCGACCAGCAAGCTGCATATCGCCGCCAGGCGCGAGATGCTCTTGGAGAACAGTCCGTGGACGAATAGGGGCAGGAACGCCGATGCGCACAGCCCCATGAACATGGCCGTCGCTCGGGCGATGATGCTCCCCGGCATGAAAAACGCCAGGGTCACGCTGGCGACGATCATGATCAGAGTTCCAGCGCGGCTGGCCACCAGCGAGGCCTCCTTGGTCTTGTGGCCTCTGAGGTAGGAGTAG
>DATIXC010000048.1:0-5812 GCA_035518995.1 Methanomassiliicoccales archaeon
CTAGGGCTATGGGAATCGCCCCGCCCCCATTCCCTAAATAATTGTGTTTGTGTAGTTGTACTCGGCGAGGGTATGAACGCGGGCTTGAGGGGAGAGGTCGCGAAGCTGATCGAGCTTGCTAGGAAGGAAGGCGTTGAGGCAAGGGAGATCTCCCCTGCCGACGTGGTCGTCGCCGACTGGGTCAGGTTCAAATGCGCCTGGGGCTGCAAAGGCCATGGGAAGCACTTCTCCTGCCCCCCCTATGCTCCATCCCCCGAAGAGACCCGGCGGATGCTTTCAGAGTACAGCACCGCCCTACTCCTGCGCTTCCAAGGTGTTCCGGGCATGGCCAAGGTGGACCCCGACCAGATACCAGAGGACTTCCACCCCATGTATAAGAATCTGATAACCTGGGTGCATGATACCGTAGAGAAGCTGGAGAAGACCGCCTTCTATGATGGTTACTACAAGGCTTTCGGTTTTGGCGCCTACCCCTGCATCTACTGCGAACATTGCGTGGCCGAGGAGTCCTCTGGGCCTGTGGACATGAGCATGAAGCGACTCTGCAGGCACATGGACAAGGTCCGCCCCAGCATGGAGGCGGCGGGCATGGATGTCTTCGCCACCGTGGAGAAGGTCGGTTGGAAGCTCTCCGTCGTCCCCTGCAAGAACATGGAGTACGGAAAAATCATGCACACCAACATCGCGTCCTTCGGTCTGGTGCTCATCGATTGACGCTCGGTGAGCCGAACCCTTCCGACCTGCCGCTCACTGGCCGACCTTCTCGTTCCTGGTGGCCGCGCGAGCTATCTCCTCCGCCCGCCTGGCCTTGGTCTCGAGGCGCTTGGCACTGAGTACCCAATAGATGGCCTGCTTCCTATAAGAGGGGATGAAGGACTCGAAGTTCGCCTTGGCCGGAGGATGGGCCAGTAGCGCCTTCTCCAGCTCCTCGGGCGCTTTCAAAGAGTCCACTTCCTCGATGATGCCCCAGCTACCGTTCCTCTTGGCCGCCTCGACCCTTTCCATGCCCGCTGGGGTCATCAGGCCTTGCTCGATCAGCTTCCTGACGCGCTCCTTGTTCGACCTGGCCCAGACGCTGTTCGGCTTACGCGGGGACATGTGAATCTTGAACCGCTCCTCGTCCAGGACGTTGGGGCGGCTGTCTATCCAGCCGAAGCAGAGCGCCTCCTCCACCGCTTCCACGTAGGTAATGCCTTTCCTCTTCGCCCCCTTCTTGACCAGCACCAGCCAGACGCTCGAAGCCTGGCCATGGTTCTTCTCCAACCATTTCCGCCATCTCGCCCGGTCCATGTCGTACAGGACCTCGAGTCGATCATTTCCCCTCGCCAAAGACGCGAATCCCCTGCCGTATAATCGTCGCCCGGACTAAAGAAGGTCTTGACCACTTTCGAGCATCTCCCCCCGTCCCCCTTAATATCCTCTCGACCGAACCAGGCACGGTGATTTCATGGGGAGGACCGTACCGACGTACCGCATGAGCCTAGAGTCCATAATCCAGAGCTGGTCCGACTACCGGAGGGCGTTGCCCAAGGAGGATAGGGACGTGTTCGACCAGATGGTGAACCGGGCGAGGATGCACGCCTCCGCCTCCACCTACGCGGCGTTCCCGGACCCAGTGGAGGGCGCCCTGCTCTCCATCCTCCTGGAGCAGGAGAAGGAGATACGGAAGCTGAGGCCCAAGGATGAGAGGCTGGATACTGGACTGCTACCCTGACTACGAGCACGACTGCATCGTGGTCTGGCTCAAGACGCAGCACGGGGTCGAGAAGCTGGTCGACCGCCACTTCCGGCCCTCGTTCTACGTCAGGTCCTCCTCCGACGGGCTGAGGAAGGTGGAGGAGGGGCTGCGCATGCTGGACGTGGACGATGTCGAGACGGAGATGCGCAACACGCTCATGGACCCTCGTCCCCAGCCATTCCTCAAGGTCACCCTCGACGAGTACCGCCAGCTCAACCAGCTGGTGAGACTGGTGGACTTGTGGGGTCATTACCGCGACAACGAGCTCTACAACGTGGACCTGAGGTTCGACCAGCGCTACTTCCTGGAGAAGGGGATCTTCCCCATGGGCCTGCTGGACGTGGACACCGGGTACACGATGCTCGACTCCCAGGAGCTGATCCATTACCCCGTCCCGCCCCTGAGCGCGGTGCAGGTCGAGGTCCAAGTGCAGGCGGCGCGGGGCATCCCCACGAACGACGACCCCATGGTCCATGTGCGCGTGGACGAGGACGTCCTGGACGGGCCTGAGGACGCCATCCTGGAAGGGCTGCTCGAGCTGCTGGCCTCCAAGGATCCAGACGTGATCTACACCGACGAGGGCGACGAGTTCTACATGGAGTACCTGGCGGAGAGGGCGAAGCGCTGCGGCCTGGAGCGCTTCGACCTGGGCCGGGAGAAGGGCGTCCGCCTCTCCAAGGGCAAGAGCTACTTCACCTACGGCCGCATCATGTACAAGCCCCCGGCGCACAAGCTGCGCGGCCGCATCCATCTGGACTCGGGAGGCTCGGCCACCTACGCCCGCAGCGGCATCTACGGGCTGATCGACGTCTCGAGGCTCTCGCTCATCTCCGTGCAGGAGCTGGCGCGCCTCTCCCCAGGCACGGCCATCAGCGCCATGCAGATCAACCAGGCCGTCAAGGACGGCCACCTGGTGCTGTGGAAGAAGAACCTGCCCGAGGGCTTCAAGACCGCCGGGCACCTGCTGAACTCCGACCGGGGCGGGTTCATCTACGAGCCGGAGGTGGGCATCCATTCGCACGTTGCGGAGGTGGACTTCGCCTCGCTCTACCCGAGCATCATCGTGCGCCACAACATCTCGCCCGAGACGCTGACCTGCCAATGCTGCCCGGACACCACGAAATTCGTGCCCGGGATCGGATACCCGACCTGCGTCAGGCGCGTCGGCCTGCTGCCCAAGGTCCTGAAGCCGGTGATCGAGCGCAGGCTGGAGCTGAAACGGCTGCTCAGAGAGCACAAGGTCGAGGGCCTGGAGAAGGAGGCGGTCGAGCAGCGCTCCGACCTGCTGAAGTGGATCCTGGTCACCTGCTTCGGGTACACGGGGTACAGGAACGCGCGCTTCGGCCGCATAGAGTGCCACGAGAGCATCAACGCCTATGGAAGGGAGATACTGCTGCGCACCACGGAGATGGCCGAGGAGCGCGGCTTCCACGTCCTGCACGGCATCGTGGACTCGCTATGGCTCAAGGGTGAGGAGGACCCGAGCGCCTTCTGCGCCGAGGTCTCCGAGGAGATCGGCATCCAGCTGCAGCTGGACGGCGTCTTCAAGTGGGTGGTGTTCCTGCCCAGCATCTCCACGGGCGTGGGCGCCCTCAACCGCTACTACGGCCTGTTCGAGGACGGCGAGCTCAAGCTGCGCGGCATCTTCCTGCGCAAGAGCGACACCATCGAGCTGGCCCGCGACCTGCAGGACGGCATGCTGGAGGTCTTCTGCAAGGCCAACGACGCGGAGGAGTTCCAGGGGCGCATACCCGAGGCCCTGCGGGTCGTGGACTCGCACGTGGACCGGCTGCGCTCGTTCGACGTGGAGCTGGAGAAGCTGGTGGTGCGCCATCGGGTGGCGAAGGAGCTGGAGGAGTACTCGCAGTTCAACGACTCCTACGCCGCGCTGAGGCAGATGCAGGAGCGGGGGTTCGAGGTGCCGCCAGGAAGGAGCGTGGAGTACGTGATCCTCGATGGCCAGAGCAAGAGCGTCTGGGAGCGGGTGAAGGCCGCGCCCTTCCTGCGCGGGGACGAGCGCTACGACGCCTCCGAGTACGAGGACCTCCTGCTGCGGGCGGCCGCGGACCTCCTCCTGCCCTTCGGCTGGAGGTTCGAGAGGCTGAAGGAGCGCGTTCACCAGAGGAGCCCGATGGCCGTGCCCTCCAGGCCGAGATAGAAGATGATGAGGGGGAGGAGGAGGCACCCGGTCAGGTGCACCCTCCTGATGCCCAAGCGGACGGGGAGCGCCCCTACCAAGGCCGCGACGCCCGTAAGGGCCAGCCCCGGCAGGCCGTTGAAAGCGAATATCATGGAGGCGAGGCCGAGGAGAACGATGCGGTTGACCTTCCCGAGGTCCCTGCCCGCGGTCCTCCGGGACAGCAGGCCGCCGGCCCATATGGTGTAGCCGTAGCCTATCGCCGAGGATACCAGGACGGCGACGAGGAGTAGCGACGCCGGGGCGCTGGGGAAGTCGGAGAGGGCGACGAGGTCGTCCCGGCTCAGCGCTTGCTTGAGCGCCAGCATGGCGCCGGTCCTCCCGCTGCCATCGACGCACAGCGCCAGGAGGCTGAAGACCACCGAGGACGTCCCCACCGCCGAGAGCATGAGTATGTAGGACTTGGTCCCCCGCTCCTGGTCCTTGGGCCTGGGGCTGATGCAGGAGCCGATCACCGTCCCGATGGTCGAGGTTACGCCCGGCATCCATCCGGCAAGGAAGCCGGCGAAGGTGCCGGCGAGGGCAGGGCGAAGGGATGGGCTCTCCTGGCTGGATCTGTCCTGCGCGGGTATGGCCTTGGAGGAGAAGGCGGATAGCAGGGTCGGGAGGGCGAAGAGCCCGGAGAGGAGGGGGAAGAGGAGGCTCTGCCCCAGGCCATCGAAATACCCAGTGAGGGGCGGGCGGGAGTTCATGACCGCGAAGCCGAGGAACCCTGAGAGCATGAGCACGGAGAGGGCGGCCAGCTTACTGCGCGCCGAGCCTCTCCTCACGATCCATTTGCCTTGAACGGCAAGGTAGCCCCGATCGGGCTTTCTGAGCCCTGAGATGACCTTCCATTCGCCCTGGAGGGTGGAGAGATGGAACGAGCGCAGGCCGCGGCGCGTCACCCAGCCCGAGAGCGTGCCCTCCCTTCCATTGACGGGGATCGAGTGGCAGATGCTGACCTGGCCGCGGGGCGATTGGCGTCCCTCACGCACATCCAGGATAGCCCTCGGAGGCTCATGCCCCCTCTCGGTCAGGACGAGCAGGGCGAGCACTCCGATCAGCAGGCATGGCACCGAGGCGTCGAGCATCCTGGCGAAGTAGGATGGAGGGCGCAGCAGGAGAAGGAGGGGCATCGCCATCACAAGCGCCAGGAGAGCTCCGCAAAGCGAGCCCATGGCGGCGTGGCGTATGGCGTCCATTCCCTTGCCGGACTTGAGCATTCGATGCGCTGGAAGCATGGAGAGGATGGTGTCCTCGTCCGGGACGCCCATGAAGATCGAGGGCACGAAGTCGGCGAAGGAGTGGGACGTGGCCGCTGCTGTAAGGAAGGCGGCGAAGAGCACCACACCAGAGAGATCGGAGCCAGAGAGCGAGGCGAAGGACGAGAGCGCGGAGGACAAGGGACCGAGGAGGGCGAGGAGGATGAGGGAGAGAGCGTTGGAATGGAAGCCGGGGACCAAGGCGCAGGTCGCTCCAAGCAGTCCGCCGACGACCGCCACGACCGCCACGACCAGGATGGAACCAGGGTCCATGGCCTTGCTTCATGCGCTCATGGCATCAACGGCGTCCCTACTCGTAGCATTCCCTGCCAAGCTTATTATCGGGCGGCACGATTCCTCGGGATGATGGATTGGGTCATCGAGGCTGAGGCCCTCACCAAGAAATTCGAGGACCTGACGGCGGTGGACCAGGTCTCATTCCGAATCAGGTCGGGGGAGTGCTTCGGCTTCCTCGGGCCCAACGGCGCGGGCAAGACCACGGCCATCCGCATGATCCAATGCGTCTCGCCGGTGACATCGGGCAAGCTCGAGGTCCTGGGCATGGACGTGAGGAGGTCGCAGAGGGAGATCAAGGCCCTGATCGGCGTGTGCCCGCAGGAGGACAACCTGGAC
>DATIXC010000049.1:0-4743 GCA_035518995.1 Methanomassiliicoccales archaeon
CTGGCATCGATTTGGCCAGCCATTTTTTCAACTCATCTGTAATGTTGTTCGAGACGATAACCGGGAAGAACACCAGGCTTCCCCCCAACCCTCTTGGACGATGGGGATGTCGGTGGGCTAATCCAAACTTAAAGGCCCGCTTAGCATACTCTCTGAACATCTTGCCGTCAACCGCTTCCAAGCTCGCCGCTATGATGTAGAAGCATTGGTTTCTGAATGGGCCTATATCCCGCCTGGAGGCGAACAAGTCATAACGGTCATTACCCGTTCCGACCTTCCTGGTAACCCAGAAGCCTCGGCCCATCAACCTCTCAGCCAACTGTTCGAAGAAATTATCATAGCCATGCTCCATCTCTTCCCCGCGCTCAGGGCACCTAAAGTTGGGGATGCTCTTATGAATTCGCTTATCAGGTACGAACGGAGCGTTGATCGACCACCCACATAAGGGGCAACTCTCTTCCTTCTCGTAAACAAGACCACATCGAGGACATTTGTACGTCATGGCCCGCCCCACCTTCCTCCATTCACAAAAAGGTCTGAGATATTAAGAATTGGCAGGGATGCCGTGAGGTTCGGACTGAAGAATTGGTGGTGGGTCTGCCCGGACCAACCACAAGATAAAGCCATTAAGTCGCGATTCCAGGTCAATAACGGCATTTCCTGCGCTTCTTGAGCTGTAAACCCTTTCCTTTCTTTTTATAATAATCAATAGAAACGAATGCTGTCAGGACAGGACATTGTGATCCAAATATGGGAGCAGGCTTTTAGTACCCCTATGGCCTACAACTGGTCCTCTACTCGATTAAGACTTGAAGTCCTTGATGTTCGTGCCGTGCAGAGTACAAGTAACAGTTGTTCCCGATAGGTAATATTGGAACCAGAATTTATACGGGCAGCCATTGGCGTCTGACCAGAATTCGAAAATAAATGTCGAATATTGCCTTGAATAGTGATAGACTGTCTTGGTCCCATACACTGTAGACAACGACTCTTGACCGAGATAAGCTTGACCGAAATAATCCGGTGATGACCCGCCCAACCCCTCAGTCGTGCCAATCGGCACCGTAGACCAGTCCTTGGAGTAGTTTAGGGTCGATTGCATTGAGGTGGTGCGACCATCAATCGTCATTGTCAATTTCATGGTCAAGTTGGAAGAGGTAACATTGGAGATTTCTAGTCTCAATGTGCCTGTAAGCGTTCTTCCTTCAGATGGGACGGCTGTGACATCATAGGAGATATATTGGCCGTTCCGTATTCCAGGAAGATCGCCATTGCCAATTCCTAGTACAAAAATGGCCAGTACCAAAACGATTGTGCATACAAAGGCGATGATAACCGCGTATAACGCAAATTTCCTACGGCCCCGCATCCTCGAAGGTCGCGGCCCCTTGGCATCGCTTGATGGCGGCTGGGCAATTGCATAAAATACCAATGGCATCCTAATGCTGACCATTCAATCTTCCTTTATGGTATTCGGCCTAAGAATATTAAGAATTGGCAGGGATGCCGTGAGGTTCGGGCCTATGAAGATTGGATCAAACCTTTAAGCTCCCCAAATGGATTGCTGCAGCCAACCCACGAATAATACTAAAGGTCCGATTGCAACGCTGACCATTATAAGCAAAGGCCAGAGAGACCAAAATGAATCTTGGGAGCCCACATAAAAAAATATTGAAAACGTGATGAAGACAATGACATCTATGATAATCATATTTTTCAGGAAGCTCTTGACTTCGAGATGTCTATCCCACATCAGCTCCTAAAGATGTTGATAGGCATTTTTAAAGATGCTTAGTTACGGGGATGCCGTGAGGTTCGGACTGAAGAATTGGTGGTGGGTCTGCCCGAATTTGAATCGGGGTCTCAGGCTCCCAAAGCCCGAAGGATGGACCAAGCTACCCCACAGACCCATGCTTCGGGTCAGTCCAGATTCCCTGGCCTGGCGCCCTCAGCCCTCCGAAGATGCCCCCCCTCCTATATTATCGTTGCTCGAAGCCCGGAACGAAAGCTTTTCATCGCTTCCAAGCCTTCGATGCCAAGATGAGGCCATTGGTCGTCGCGGCGGTAGCACTTGCAGTGACGATTATCGCCCTTTTCGCCTTCACTGGCCTCCCATATCTGTCGGAAGGGGTGGGCTATTCAGCCGATGACCTGGTTGTGCCTGAACCCAGGACCGTTTTCCGCTCAGCCGGCCAAGTTCCCTCTCCCATCACGAACGTCCCCCAGGAGGCCAATTGGGCAGTGTCCTGGGAGATGCCGGAAGACAGCGTCTATGAGGGGTTCGGGGGGATCCTTTGGCTCACGGTGCACAACTACGGCGGAAACGACCTCTGGATCTACGGGATGTCGTTCAGCTGGAATGGGACCAACGCCTCCTACTCAACGGAGAACGGTGTACTGATCGGTGGAGGTCAGGACACACTGGTCGGATTGCTCCCCTTCGGCGCCCCCCTTGAACCTGGCAACCACCAATACGAGCTCAGCCTGAGGATTGCCGCCCGAAGCGCCAATGGCTACTGGTACGACTGGGGGGATCGATTATCGGCAGAGAACAGCGTCGAGATCCTACCTACGCCCCAGTCCACTGGTTGGAACACCGAGGGGAATCCCATCGATTACTACGACAAGGTGAACCAGAGGGTGAGCGTGAGCGCCGTCGAGCCGGTAATAGCACAGATCCGCGATGCGTACCCGGGGAACTACAGCGTCCTGCAGATCTGCGAGGCCTATAGTTGGGTGCACACCAACATCGCATACGTCGCCGAGACCGGAGGGGCGGACTATTGGCAGAGCGCTGAGGAGACCATGGCCGCAAAGGGCGGGGACTGCGAGGACCACGCCATCCTGATGGCCAGCATAATAAAGGGCCTTGGCGGAAACGCTCGCGTCAACGTGATCGACGGCCATGCCTTCCCCACCGTCTTCGTCGCGAGCAACAAGAGCGAGCTGGCGGCGGTCGAGGCCTCTGTCGACAGTTATTACTCTACCCCGTCGGGCTCCCTGCACGTCAACTACCTGGTCGACGACTTCGGGTACTGGATGGTGATAGATACCGCTGGCGAGCCCTACGTTGGAGGCCTTCCAGCGCTTTCTCGATACGCCTCACCAGGCCCGTGGCCGGGTGATTGGACCTTCTCCAATTCGGACTATTTGATAACCATCGATGCGACCGGGAGGATGCCCAACCATTTCCCGCGATTGGACCTGGAACTGGAAGCCCCTCTCCTCAGCTGGTAGGCTTCCCGATGATCTCCTTCACCGCCCGCCTTATCGCCTGCTCGCTGTCCAGCTTCGGGCTCCATCCCAACGATGCCAGCTTGTCCACGGAGAGCAGCATCTCCTTGACGTCGCCGACCCAGCCTCGGCCCCCCTTCACGCCGCCGGTCCAGTTGTACTTCACGTCCTGCAGCCCCATCTCCTCCACCACGATGTCGGCGATCTTGAGCACGTTCAGGCGGTCGCGGGAACCGATGTTGTAGACCTCCACCTGCTCCTTGGCCCTCTCCGCGCCCACCACCATGCCCTCCACGCAGTCGGAGACATGGACGTAGGACTTGTTCGTGCCCGGCTCCGCTCCCAGGATCTCCAGGTATTCCGGCTGCTCGCGCAGCTTGCGGATGAAGTCATGGAGGACGTTGTGCGTGCTCCTCGTGCCCACCACGTTGGCGAAGCGGTACAGCACCGAGTTCATGTCGAACGTGTGGCAGTAGGAGGCGATCAGCGCCTCGCAGGCCAGCTTGCTCGCCCCGTAGATGGATATCGGCACCAGCGGCCCGTAGTTCTCTGGCGTGGGGATGACGGTGGTCTCCCCGTAGACGGTGGAGGTGGAGGGGAAGATGATGTCCAGCACATCGCCACGCGCGCACTCCTCCAGCAGGCGGTAGGTGACCTCGATGTTCTGCTCGAAGTGGACGTGTGTGTTGGAGGCTCCCAGCCTCACATCAGGGTTGGCGGCGAAGTGGCATACCACGTCCACGCCCATGAGCAGGTGCTTGATGTCCATGTTGAGCAGGTCTCCCTCCACGAAGCTGAAGCCCTCCTTGGCGAATGCTCCGTCCATGAAGTACCTGCGCCCGGCGCTGAGGTTGTCCACGCCCACGACCTGGTTGCCCAGGCGAAGGAGCTCCTCGGTCATGTGCGAGCCGATGAACCCGGCGCAGCCGGTGACCAGTATCTTGCGTCCCCTAAGCTTCACTGCCATTGCCTCCCCATCACGTCAATTGTCTCGCCAAGCTCTTAATGGCTTTTCCTCGGTGCGAGATCTCGTTCTTCTCCTCCAGGGGCATCTCCGCGAAGGTGCGCTGCTCTCCGGAGGCGGCGAAGATGGGGTCGAACCCGAATCCCTCCCGACCTCTCATTTCGCCGATTATGCGTCCCTCGCACCTCTCTGTGAGAATGATGTCCTCCCGGCCCTCGAGGCGGCAGCCGATGCAGCACTCGAACCTGGCGGAGCGGTCCTCCACATCGTCCAAAAGCTTGAGCAGCCCCTCGCAGCCAAGTGTCCTGAGCGCATAGGAGGAGTACACTCCAGGGAACCCCCTGAGCGCGTCAACGAACAGTCCTGAGTCGTCGACGATGAAGCCCTCTACCTCATGTCCGCGCACCTGCCTCATGCAGTCGGCCACCACCTCCTCCAAGGTGTCCGCCTGCACCTCCGTGAGCTCCAGAGGGAGGTGCATGACATCGTATCCGAGCGGCTCAAGGACGGCGCGGAACTCCCTGAGCTTGCCCAGGTTGGAGGTG
>DATIXC010000050.1:0-6570 GCA_035518995.1 Methanomassiliicoccales archaeon
AAGCGCGGTGACTGGTTCCCGGCCAGCATCCAGAAGGTCCAATCCAACCCAGAGGTCTGCTTCTTCGCCGGCTGCACCGCCTCCTATAGGATGCAGAAGATCCCGCAGGCGGCCGTCACCTTCATGGACCGCTGCGGAGTGAAGCAGAACATCATGGGGGCGAACGAGATGTGCTGCACTTCCCCCATGCTGAGGACCGGCCAGATCAAGGCCTCCCGCGACTTCGCCGAGAACAACGTGCGCCAAACGGAGTTCATGGGGGCCAAGGCCATGGTCACCGCCTGCGCTGGCTGCTACAAGACCACCACGCATGACTACAAGAGGTTCTACACCCGGCCCTCCTTCGAGGTCTACCACTTTTCGCAGTACGCGCTCAAGCTGATGAAGGAGAAGAGGGTCAAGTTCACCAAGAACTACGGGAACATGAAGGTGACCTACCACGACCCTTGCCACCTGGGAAGGCACGCCGGAGTGTTCGAGGTCCCGCGCGAGGTCATCAAGGCCGTTCCCGGGATCGAGCTGGTGGAAATGGGGCGCAACCGCATGAGCTCCCAATGCTGCGGCGCGGGAGGCGGCTACAAGTCCCAGTTCAACGAGTTCGCGGTGAACATCGCCGCCAAGAGGGTCAAGGAGGCCTTAGGGACCGGGGCCGAGCGCATCGTGACCACCTGCCCGTTCTGCGTGCTCAATCTGCAGCAGGGGGCGAAGCAGATAGGCTCGGACATCAAGGTGATGGACCTGGCTGAGCTGCTGGCTGAGGCCACCGCCTAGCCGGGTCGCCAGACATCGTTCCGAGGCCTCGACCCCGAGCTCATCATCTTATCCGGACCTTGAGGGTCACGGTCCTGGCCGGTGGCTTGCCCTCATCCCAAGGACGACGGTAGACCAATCTCAGACCCGCCCTTCCCCTTTTCAGAGCGACGAACCCAAAGCTCGACGTCCCGCCCGATCCCACCAATGAGGGGGCGGCTGAGACGAACGAGGGGCCCTCCACCCAATCCAGAAGGCCGCTCATCATGTCCACCTGCCATTGATAACCGGTGCTGGGGTTAGAATCCAAGTGAAGGACCATCTTGTCGCCTAGATTGAGCTCGACGGCCCTCCTATCGGCGTTGTTCTGGATCCTGACATCGACGATGTCGCCCATATCGTACTCGTATGGGCATGCCCGGCTACTTCTAGACATCGCAGCGACCGGCAAACGCCCCGTCTTTGGGAGCTCGAGGCCTTATCTTCCAACGCCATGGATTGGCCATTTTTACGCCCCATCTCGATAGATTAAAGTACCGCTAAGGTCTGGATTTGGGAGCCCATGGTCTTCGAGCTGCTCGATCCCAAGATCCAGAATGTCCTAAGGGAGAAGGACATCCATGAACCGACAGGCCCGCAGAGGCAGGCCATTCCTCACATCCTCAAGGGGGAGCATGTGCTCCTCGTCGCCCCCACTGGCATTGGCAAGACCGAAGCGGCCATGCTGCCCATCCTCCATATGATCCTGAGGTCCGAGGGGAAAGGCATCAAGTGCGTCTACGTCACACCGCTCAGGGCGCTCAACCGCGATCTGCTAAGGCGGCTGGAAGAGTTCGGTAAGGCGCTCGGACTGGACGTGGCGGTAAGACATGGCGACACGCCCCAGTCGGAAAGGACCAGGCAGTCCCGCAAGGCTCCCGACGTGCTCATAACCACCCCCGAGACGTTGCAGATAATGTTCTCGGGCAAGAGGCTAAGGGGGCACTTGGCCAACGTTCGCTTCTTCGTAATCGATGAGATCCACGAGCTGGCCGAGGACGAGCGCGGCGCCCAGCTGGCGGTGGCGATGGAAAGGCTGGTCAAAGAGGCGGGGGAGTTCCAGAGGATAGGCCTGTCCGCGACCGTCGGCAGCGTGCCCGAGGTCGCCAACTATCTTGGCGGCACGGAGCGGAAGGTGACCATGATCCGCGCCCATGTGGCCAAGGACATGAGCGTCTCGGTGCAGAGCCCGGCGGTCAGCGCCGGGGACAAGGACCTGGCAGGCACGTTGCAGAGCGACCCGCAGCTAATGGCCTGCATGCGGCGCTGCCGGGAGATCATCGAGGCGCATCGTTCCACCTTGCTCTTCGTCAACACCCGCGACACCGCTGAGGCTCTGGCGGCAAGGTACCACGTGTGGGACGAGAGTTTCCCGATCGGCGTCCATCATGGTTCCCTCTCCAAGGAGATACGCATCGAGATGGAGGAGAGCTTCAAGCAGGAGCGGCTGAAGGGGCTGATCTGCACCTCCTCGCTAGAGCTGGGCATCGATATTGGCAGCGCCGATTTCGCCATCCAGTACAATTCCCCTAGGCAGGTCGCCCGGCTGATCCAGAGGATGGGGAGGGCGGGGCACAGCGTCGGGGCCAGGTCCGAGGGGGCGATAGTAGCCTCCTCGCCGGACGAGATCGCCGAATCTCTGGTCATCACTCGCAAGGCCGCCAAGGAGGAGATAGAGCCCCTGCGGGTCAGGGAGAGCCCGCTGACCGTCCTGGCGAACCAGCTGGTGGCCATGGCCATGGCCGGGAGCGTGGACAAGGAAGAGGCCTATCGCCTCATCGTCCGCTCCTATCCCTTCCGCAACCTGAGCAGGGAGAGGTTCGAGGGAGTGCTTGAGCAGCTGGGAGGCATCGGCCTGGTCTTCATCGGCGAGGTCGACTACCGACGGTCGGGCCGGGGGATGCGCTATTTCTACAACAACCTCTCCATGATCCCGGACGAGAGGAGCTTCAAGATCCGCGAGCTGTCATCGCGCAAGATAGTGGGGCAGCTGGACGAGTCGTTCGTCGTCTCCTTCGCAGAGCCCTACGCCACGTTCATCACGCGGGGAAGGTCCTGGCGCATAGTGGAGCTCAAGGAGGACGAGCTCCTGGTCGAGCAGGTGAAGGAGATAGGATCCATACCCTCGTGGGTCGGAGAGGACATCCCCGTGCCCTTCGAGGTGGCGATGGAGGTGGGGCGCCTGCGGCGCATGGGCAACTACCAGGACTATTCTGGGGACGCGGAGGCCAACGCCCGGCTCCGCCATTACCTGGAAGAGCAGAGCAAGGAAGCGAAGATGCCGACGGACCGGTTGATCACCTTGGAGATCGGGAAGAAGCTAGCCATCCTCAATTGCTGCTTCGGCTCCAAGGTGAACGAGACACTTTCCAAGCTCATCTCGGTCCTTCTGTCGGCCCGGATCGGTGAGAGCATCGCCGTCCACACAGACCCCTATCGTATCGTGCTCGAGCTGCCCCGGGACGTAAGGGCCGCCACCATCATCGACACCCTGAGATCGATCAGGTCTGAGAACGTCGAGGGCCTGGTCCGCCTGGTCATCAAGAACTCCTCGTTCCTCAGGTGGAGGTTCGTCCACGTGGCCAAGAAGTTCGGGGCGGTGGAGAAGGAGGCGGACTACCAGAGCATAAATTTCAATCGGCTCTTCGAGGCCTACGATGGCACTCCTATGTACGACGAGGCAGTGGCCAGGGTCCTTTGGGAGGATTTGGACCTCGTGGGCATGTCCGAGGTGGCGAGATCGATCGAGTCCGGCGAGATCCAGGTGGAGATCACGCCCCTAACCCCCATCGGCCGGGCCGGCCTGGAGCACTCCAAGGAGCTCATCGCCCCTCAGCGCGCCGACCACTCCATCCTGATGGCATTGAAGAACCGGCTGGAGGAGGAGCAGATGTTCATGACCTGTCTCAACTGCAAGGCGCAGTGGAAGCTCAGGGTCCGGGACGCGCCGCGCCACGTTCAGTGCGAGCGCTGCGGCGGCCGGATGGTGGCGGCCCTGCACTCGTACAACAAGGACGACGCCGGGTTGCTGTCCAAGAAGGAGCTTTCGGAGGAGGAGCAGGCCGAGGTGAAGAGGATGTACAAGAACGCCAGCCTGGTCAACAAGAACGGAAGGAGGGCCCTCCTATGCCTAGCGGGGAGGGGGGTGGGCCCGGACACGGCGGGGCGCATCCTGTCAGGCTTCCACGAGGACGAGGATGAGTTCCTGCGAGGTATTCTCAGCGCCGAGATTACCTATGCCAGGACCAAGAGGTTCTGGGATTGAGGGGCGTTTCATCTTGGCGGATTAATCAGTGGCATTCACGACTGGATTGCTCAGCTTCCCGACGCCGGGGATGACGATCTCTATCCTGTCCCCATCCTTGAGAGGCCCGACGCCCTCGGGCGTGCCGGTGGCGATCACATCCCCAGGCTCCAGCGTCATGTACTTGGAGATGTAGGCCACCAGCTCCTCCACCGGGAAGATCATGTCGGCGGTCCTTCCGTCCTGCCTCATATCTCCGTTCAGTCGGGTCTGGACCTTCAGGGCTCTGAGGTCCCCGACCTCCTCCAAGGGCTTGGGAGCGGACATGGGCGCGAAAGTGTCCATCCCCTTCGCGAGGGACCAAGGGAGACCGGCCTTGCGCGCCTTTGACTGGACGTCCCGGGCGGTCACATCGTTGAAAACCGCTGCGGCCTCCACGTGCTTCAAGGCCGCCTTGGGGGAGACGCGCCTAGCGCTCTTCCCGATTATCACGGCCAGCTCTCCTTCGTAGTCGATACGCCCGATGCCCCGCGGGAGGAGGATCGGATCGTCGTTCCCGATCAATGCGCTCGCTGGCTTCAGAAATATCACTGGCTCGGTTGGAACCTCGGATTTGAGCTCTTTGATGTGCGCGTGATAGTTCTGCCCGATACAAACGACCTTGCCAGCTCGCATCATAACCACTCGAGGACCCTATTCCTCCTCTTCGTGCTCCTGATCGTTATTGCCCACGGTCTCCAGCTTCACAAGGACCCCCATGCCCTTCAGGGTGGCAACCACCTTGTCCGCCAGCGATATGGCGTCGTCCAGCGTGGCCTGCTTGTCCCAGGTGTACACGGCGTCGTAGCTGCCCGTGGTCGGCCTGAAGCCCATGTTGTTCAAGGCATCGAACACCTTGGACGGCTTGGCGCCTTCAGAGCTGAACATCACTGTGATGTATGTCAACATCGAAAGGCGAATCCTGTCTTCTGCATTAAAGTTTTCCCGCCCGCTCCTCGTGGATTAGCGAAGGTCTGGCCGCTACGAAAATCGTATCATTTCCCGATGAAGTCCCTCGCGATGATGTATATCTCCGAGCTGCTGGCACGTGACGCCTCAGGGCCATAGAGCTTGACCTCCTTGAACCTGGCCTTCACCTGCTTCATCAGGTCCTGCATCATATCCCCCTCGAAGATCTTCATGACCAAGGCGCCGCCTGGCTCCAGGACCTTCTCCGCGAACTCCAGGGCGTGCTCGCAGAGGTCCACGGACCTCGCATGGTCCATGGAGTAGCTCCCGGATATGTTCGGGCTCATGTCGGAGAGGACGACGTCGGCCTTTCCGCCGAGAGCCTCGAGCATGTCCATGACCGTCTCCTCCTTGCGCATGTCACCCTGAACTGTGTCCACACCCTCGAGCGGCTCGATCGGCTGCAAATCGACGCCTACCACCTTTCCCTTTGGGCCGACGCGCTCCGCCGCCACCTGAAGCCACCCGCCGGGAGCCGCGCCGAGGTCGGCCACGACCGCCCCCCGCTTCAGGAGCTTGAACTTGTCGTCGATCTGTATCAGCTTGAAGGAGGCTCGGCTGCGGTAGTCCATCCTCTTCGCGGCCTTGGAGTAGGGGTCGTTCCTCCTCTCCGTCATCCAGCGCTTCGACACGTGTCGACGATTCCTCTTATGAGAATAAAGCTTTGCCTGCGAATTAAGCGGGTTCAAATAGGGCGAGGAGGATGGAAACCTCGAGGAGGTGTTGCATTTGGCAAAATGCGTCCGGAAGCCTAGTACGAAGGCCATCAAGCTCGAGGCCATGTCCGAGGAGCAGTTCGATAGGTGGATCCTTTCCAAGATGGACGTATGTCAATGCCTGGACTGCACCACCCATAACCGATGCGCCAAGAACACCGGCGAGAGGCTATATTGCGTGGTCATGCGGAGCCCGTTCTGCATAGAGGAGAAGAAAGGCTGCCTCTGCCTTGACTGCCCGGTCGCGACCGAGCTCGGCTTCAAGAAGGACTATCATTGCCTGGAAGGAGCCGAGATCGAGAGGAAGGCCTGAGGGCAAGTTTTTTCCAATGACGAGGTCTACCAGGTACCATGCCCCAGCGTAAGAGCCCCATGACCTATGCCAAGGCGGGCGTGGACATAGATGCCAAGTCAGAGGCCATCTCCTCCCTGGTCAAGCAGCTGAGGTACAGGCGCACCGGTCGCGGGAAGATGATGGACGCCAAAGGCCAATTCACCTCCCTCATCGACTTCGGCGATGTGGCCTTGACCCTGTGCACTGACGGGGTCGGCACCAAGCTGTTGATCGCGGAGGCGCTGGACAAATGGGACACGGTGGGCATAGACTGCATGGCGATGAACGTTAACGACACCATCTGCGTCGGCGCTGAGCCGATCGCCTTCGTGGACTACATCGCCCTCGATAAGCCTAATACCAAGGTCACGGAGGCCATAGGCATCGGTTTGCAGGCGGGAGCCAAGATGGCCGACTGCGAGATAGTCGGAGGGGAGATCGCCGTCCTGCCCGAGATGGTGAAGGGGATCGACCTCTCG
>DATIXC010000051.1:0-5388 GCA_035518995.1 Methanomassiliicoccales archaeon
GCTGTCCGTGCCCCCGGAATAAGCGACGCCCACGCTCTTCAAGTGGCGCAGGCTCTTCCTGAGCATCTCTAGCTTTTCCCTCGTGCTCATGGAGGGCCCATGCATCACGCTGATATCATAACTTGCGCACGCCATCCCCCGCAAATCAAGAAATACAAGGAGGCTTGTTCGAGGAGCATGAGCATCCGGGATGTACTGGAGCGTCACAGGCGCGGCGAGCTGAGCGACGCCGAGGCCGAGAAGTTGCTGAAGCTGGACTTCCTGGAGAGCATCAGCTCGCACACGGTCTTCGACCACGCCCGCGAGGCGAGGAGGGGGATCCCGGAAGTGGTCTTCGGCGAGACCAAGTCCCCCGAGGTGGTGGCGGACATCGTCTCAAGGGTCATGGCGGACCGCGAGATCCTATTGATATCACGGGCGTCCCCGGAGCACCTTTCGGCGGTCAAGCGCAAGGCCAAGGGCATGAAGGTGACCTATGTGGAGGAGGCGCGGATGGTCATCATCGACAAGAGCAGGGCGAAGGGAAAGCATGGCCGGATAGGGGTCTTGGCCGCTGGGTCCTCAGATGTCGGAGTGGCCGAGGAGGCCAGGGTCGTGGCCGAGGCCATGGGATGCGAGGTCCTTACCGCGTACGATGTGGGCGTAGCGGCCCTGCACCGGGTGCTGGAACCAGTGAAGAGGATGATCGACGAGGGAGTGGACGTATTGGTGGTGGTAGCGGGCATGGAGGGAGCGCTTCCAACCGTGGTATCTGGCCTCACGGACGTCCCGGTGATAGGGGTCCCCACCTCGGTGGGCTACGGCTACGGGGCGAAGGGCGAGGCCGCGCTGATGGGCATGCTGCAGTCCTGCTCGCCGGGCTTGGCGGTGGTGAACATCGACAACGGCGTAGGGGCAGGGGCAATAGCCGCCCTGATATCCCGAAGATGCAACCATGACCAGTCCAAAGGAAAGGAGCAGGGGATTTGACCACGTCATCAGGTTCCCTTCGCGATCTTCGCCTGCGCCCTATGCGCCATGAGGACGTTCCGGCCGCACAGGAATTGGGAGTGGCCGCATGGTCGGACATCGCCTCGCGAGAGCTGGGCAGGAAGATCAGGTATCCAATGAGACCTCGCCGGATCATCGAGGCCTACCTCTGGAAGGAGCCTGAAGGATGCTTGGTCGCCGAGGATGAAGGGAGGATCGTCGGAGCGGCCTATTCCCATGCTTGGGGCGATGTCGGCTGGTTCGGGCCGTTCGAGGTGCTACCAGAGATGCAGGACAAGGGCGTGGGCAGGACCTTACTTTCGGGGTGCGAGAGCTTCCTCGAGCGGAAGGGCTGCCGCGTCTTCGGGCTCGAGACGATGTCCAATAGCACCAAGAACCTACATTTCTACATGCGAGGAGGCTACAACGTCATCGGGTCCTCGCTCATCATGGAGAAATGCCTAAGGTCCGATGCCGAGGCGGCATCAAGATTGGAGGAGTCCTCTCTCACGGACGTCACATCCAGCCTGACTAGCATCTCGTCCTTGAGCCGCAAGGGGCATCCTTTCTGCGAATACTCGAAGGAGGTGGAGATGGCCTCACGGTTCGGTCTTGGTGCGGTGTTCCTTGAGCGGGATAGGTCGAAATTGAAGGGCATGGCGGTCCTCCACTCCTATTATCCGCCCGAGGAATCGGACCACGCATCTATGCGCCTATTGCTGGTGGACCCTAAGGCAAGAGGGCAGAGGGACTCCTTCTCCTGCCTTCTGGCAAGTTGCGAGGCCTGGGCCTTCCGGCATGGGAGGAAGAGGCTCTTCGTACGTTTCCAGGCAGAAAAGCTGCCGCTCTACGAGGAACTCCTCACCCATGGCTACAAGCTCTCAGCCGCGAACCTCCGCCTGGCCCGTGGCTCGCGCTTCCTGGAGCAAGGCAGGTACCATCTGGCCGCCTGGGCGGGCTAATGCGCTACGAAAGCTCAGTGATGGCATGCGAAGGGATCTCCGTCCATCGCCTCGGCTCTCGCGAAATGTCGGGGGAAAAGTGATCAGGTCGCTCAGGAAATGCCCGATGTCCGGAGAGACAGCGTTCTCAGGGCTAAGAATGCGCGCGCTCATGCAGTTCTGGGACGCTTTCCTCTTCTACTCCTCTAGATTCCAGGATGTTGTTTATCGCTTCCTTTAGGTCCTGAAGGGTGTAGGGCTTGGCAAGGATAGCATGGAAGCCGTATTCATGTGGGTTAGCCATAATCGGGTCGTTCGAATAACCGCTGGAAACAATAGCCTTGATGCTAGGATCGAAGGCGGCGATCTCCTTTATAGCTTCTTTGCCACCCATTCCCCCCTTGATCGTCAGGTCCATGATGACTAGATCGAATCTCTTACCCTCGCTGATGGACTTTCGATATGCTGCCACGGCCCCTTCTCCGTTTTTCGTGGCAACGACGCTGTAGCCTATCCCGTCCAACAGCGTGCTCAGAACCTCGAGGATCTCCTCGTCATCATCCATGACAAGAATTCGTCCGGTTCCGAGCCCTATCTTGCCCGTGTTATTCCGACAAGTATCAAGATTGGCATCGATGGAAACTGGAAGGTAGACAGTCATCGATGTTCCTTCTCCCACCTTCGATTTGACGTGAAGGTGGCCCTGGTGGTTCTTTATTATGGATAGGGCTGTGCTTAACCCCAAGCCCCTTCCCTCTGGCTTGGTGGTGAAAAAGGGATCAAAGATCTTCTCGAGATTCTCCTCTGGGATCCCGACCCCCTTATCCTTGAATTCGATACTCACGTAGCTACCGTTTTCCAACGGGATTTCTTTTTGGTCGTTAAGCTCGACCGTTTTGACGAGGACCTCAAGCTTGCCACCGGAAGGCATCGCTTGTTTAGCATTGATGATGAGGTTGTTAAATACCTGCTCCAGCTGGCCTAAATCAGCGTAGACCCTAAATGGACCAGATTCGAACTTGAAGACTGGAGTTACATTAGAGCCTGCAAGTGCGAACTGGGTCGCACCCTTTACGATGTTCGCAACGTCGGCATTCTCTTTTACTGGTTTCCCACCGCTGGAGAACGTCAGCAATTGGTCGGAGAGTCTGCGAGCGTTCATCGCGGTCTTCTCGATCTTGGAAAGGCGCCAGGACAGCTCACCGTTGCCCTCGATCTTGCTCCTGATTACTTCGATGTTGCTGACCATCGAGCTCAGGCTGTTATTGAAGTCGTGGGCTATTCCACCAGCCAATAATCCCAACGACTCGAGCCTTTGAGACTTCAGCATTTCCTGCTCCGCCTTGGCTTTCTTGTTCTCCTCTTCTAACCTCTTCCTTTCATCGATGCTGCGCAAAATGACCAATTTTCCATTTTCTCCTGAGTACCTATAATTAAAACCGGCGATCGTCACCTCAAAGGATCGCCCATAGGAGTCTTTTACCTCAACAAACGTCTTAGATTTGAATGGCTCTTCAATAATGATAGATAGGTCTGGCATGAACGAGAAAGTACTAGAAAAGGACGAGCCCACAACCTCGCTTGGCCTCATGTGAATGTTGGACAGACAGGCACCGTTGACATCAATGACGATGCCATCCGGCGACACGACGACTATCCACTCGTCCATAATGCCTAAGATTTCTCTTCCCGAAGGGGCATTGTCGAATAGTCGGCACGCCGTGGCTCCCCAGCTCCGTAAGGATCGATTTACTTGCTGAATCCCAGCGTTAAGCTGGGGGTATTTATGAAATTGATTCTTGACAGAACGAAGCGATGAATGGAATTTGTCAAGGATAAGACGATAGCCATGGTTGAATGAAAAGCGTAGTCCTGCTATCTTTGACGCTAGGACATCGGATTGCATGAAATTGACCGTTTATTCAATATCAAGAGGAGTTTAATTAATAAGTCTTTCACGATAAATATCGGTTTTGATAATGATCCCATAACCTTTATTTGAGGTCATAGCCAGCTTGCGCTCGTTCTTATTGGAGTGGCGAAGTGATGGGGAGGAAAAGCGGGCAAAAACCATAGGAATTAGAGGAAGTGGTTAATGCCGATTCGAATCTAAATTAATACTGGCTCAGGCACTTTCGGAAATCAGTCGTGCAATCCTCAGTTAAGGTAAAATAGCATCATCCTGGTATGTTGGAAAGTGGGAGCCATGGACGTTCCAGGCAACGGCGCCAGGGAGACGTTCTCCGACAAAGAGATCTTCGCCCCTTCCCGGTCGGGTGGCAGCCCCTGCTCCCTTTGCAAAGGCTCCCGCAACCTCTGCGGCAAGCCCATCTGCCCCTTGATGGTCAAATTCTATTCCCATATGACCACGAAGAGGCTCATAGACTCCCTCGACCTCGCAGGGAGCTGCCCACCAGGAGTATTCGTTGGGCGCTATGGGTATCCCAAGGTTGACATCGGCCCGTTGGTGCCTCCGCTCTATGGTGACACGGCCATAATGGACACCCCCGAGGAATGGGTGGGGAAGAGCATTCAGGAGATCACCGATTTCCGATTTGGACTGGTAAGGGGTAAGTTCCGTGCCGATGTCAAGGAGTTCCAGAAGGCGGGAAAGGTGGTGGACTACACACGGGAATTGGCCTTGGCCGCCAACCCTCTGGACGTTGAGGTGAGCTTCGAGAAGAAGCCTTCTGGCAAGATCGTTCTGGACGATGAGATCCAACCCTTCGGCCCCTCTGGAAGGGTGGCGAAGCTGGACATCTCCAACCCTAAGTACGACCATAAGATGGAGAAGGCCTTCTACGACACCGATCTGAAGGCAGCGGCCGCGGTGAAGAGCCTTTACAAAGAAGGGGTGCTCATTTCTCGCATCCAGAAGGCTTTCAGCGTCGGCTCCTTCGGCATCGGGAAGAACCGCAAGCTCGTACCCACGAGGTGGAGCATCACCGCTATCGACGACATCCTGGGCAGGAACATCTTGGAGAAGACGAAGACGTACCCCCTGATCAACGAGTTCCGCGTGTATGACTGGGACCAGCTGGATAACCGTTGGTGCGTGATGCTGCTTCCTAGCTCATGGCGCTACGAGCTCATCGAGGCATGGTATCCCAACACCGCCTGGAACCCGATGGGCAAGCAGGTGGAGATAATCTCCAGCCATGAGTTCTATGAAGGCAGGAAGGACTACGCGGAGATAGGGGGCTGCTACTACGCCGCTCGGCTGGCTGTGAACGAGCTACTAGCGCAGGAGAGGCGCCAGGCAGGAGCGGTGATATTCAGGGAGGCGCATCCGGGATACATCATGCCTGTGGGGGTATGGAACGTCAGGGAGAACGTCCGGGCCGCCCTGAGGGAGAGGCCTTCCCTCTTCGGAACCCTGGAGCAGGCCATGGCCCATGTCGGCCAAAGGATGGAGATCCACGTCGCAGGATGGACCAGGGCGTCTGCCATCGTTCGCGACTTCATGCAACAGAGGAGG
>DATIXC010000052.1:0-3333 GCA_035518995.1 Methanomassiliicoccales archaeon
CTCTGCCTTGAGCTTGGCCTTGCGCATGGATATGGCCACCTGGTTGCAGAAGAGCTGCAGGGTGGAGAGCTTGGATTGGAAGTTGATGGCGGAGCGCATGGAACCGAAGGCCCCGCAGCCGTAGATCTCGCCACGGAAGCGGATGGGCAGGCAGATCAGGGACCTCACCCCTTCGACCTCGAGCACCAGGCGGGGGTCGCTCTGCACGTCCAGCGAGATGAACGAGGCGCCGTTCTGCACGCCCCTGTACAAGGGCCCCTCCCCGACCAGGTGCGATTCCAGAAGCATCCGGCCCTGACGGAAGTCGAGCCCCGCGCAGACCATGCGCGGCTTGCTCTCCACCCCGACCAGGCGGAACACGGCGAAATCGACGCCCAGGGAATCGATGAGCTTGTCGAGGTCCTTGTCCATGGCCTTGGCCAGATCCTCCGACTCCACGAAGTCGGTCGATGTCTCCGCCAAGACCTCCAGGTTGGTCGCCATTCCGCCCTCGATGACTTCGAGGGGGTTGTTGGAGGGAAGCTCGTGCCCGAAGCCCAAGGCCCCGATGA
Source organism: Methanomassiliicoccales archaeon (assembly GCA_035518995.1). Classification (GTDB taxonomy): domain Archaea; phylum Thermoplasmatota; class Thermoplasmata; order Methanomassiliicoccales; family UBA472; genus JAJRAN01. The sequence goes on from DATIXC010000052.1 coordinate 552, forward strand.
TCCTTCCCTCTGGGTCCCGGATGGGCTGAATGCGGAACTGGAGCTTGACGATGACGCTGTTCTTGTCCATTATCCGCAGATTCACCACGCGGGTCTCTCCGTTGAAGACCTTGTCCAAGGCCATTCTGAAGCCTGATTGGAAAACCGGCTCTGGGTCCAATAAGTCCCCGATGTCCTTGCCGAGAACGTCCTGCTGCGTCTTGCCTGTCAACGATTCTGCAGAACTGCTGAAGGTGATGACCCTCTTGCCCTTGTCCACGGCTATGGCAAGGAGCTCGCTCCAAGAGAAAAGGTAATGAGCCAGGTCGTATGAAGTGGACGGAGCGGAGGCCTTTTCGCTCCTCTCCTCATCCACTGCCAGCAGGATGACTGCGGAGATCACCCCTTCAAGAGGGGCGATCCTCAGCCTTAGCTCCGACCTGCCCGCTGTGGGAGAGGAGGGATGGACCTTCTTCGCCTCGGAGCTGGTCCTCTCCTCTCTAGCCAGTTTGAACTGGCGCTCGATCCTGTCCCAATCGTCGGGGAGCACGAGCTCGGAGAAGCGATGGCCGATGGCTTCGGAGGTGTCCACCCCCAGGGCCTTGGCCATGGCCAGGGTGATGGAGGTGACTATGCCGTCGTTGTCCAAAGTAGCCGTGAGAGGCGCCTTGCCGCTGGCGTCCGGAGCACCAGCTAGTGCTGTGGTGCTCGCGGTCAAAGGGTCGGGAGTGGTCTGTCTGTTCTCCTCCTGACCCGAATGAATGCCTCCCATCGAGAGATTCACTATTATATGAATATTTAATATTGTTTTTCTGGGACTCTCTTTGGGTAATGACGGGATGGACGTGCCTGGTTCGGATGGAAGAAAGATCCGGGAAGGTTAGATCTCATCGCTCTTTATATTAATATTATATAAATATAAATAATTATTATCTTTATAATTTTATGGCTCGCGCACGAGGCTGGAAAGCAACGATATTCTTTCCCACGAACCCCGATGCGACCTCGATGTCGCGATTCTAAAAATTATTCATTCGTTAGAAGATGGACTCGGAACGTTTTTATAGCAAATGTGTTTTTTCGCGGGAAGGAGCGCTCGGGAATGGCTCACCCCTAATCTCCTCCTGAACGATGGGTGAATGTTCCACCTTGCGATTTGCGCCTTCCCGAGGCTCTTTTCTCCTATCCCCTCTAATTTTCACAAAATGCGGACGGATCGTTGGGATTGTCCAGTATATGGTGGAAAGGCCGTGCGCCCACCGATAACTTGAAAAGAAAGAAGGCCCATATGAGGCGTCGTTCAGGGTGCTTGGATGGATGAAGGAGACTTCACCAAAGCCCGCTCTATGCTTTTTCCCAGGAACGTATTGGCGGGCCACGGTGTTATAGAGCTGGTTCCTCAGGTCTGCAAGGACTTCAACCTCTCAGGAATGGCCGTAATCGTGACGGGGGACCACACCAGAAAGGCCGCCGGCGACCCCATCGCTGAAGGCCTCAGGAAGAAGGGCTTCGAAGTTCACGTCGTGGAAACCGGTGAGGCCACCAACGAGAACCTGGCCAAGATCGAGGAGGTCGCCAAGGAGGTCAAGGCCGCGTTCCTCCTTGGGATCGGTGGAGGGAGCAAGATCGATCTGGCCAAGATGGCGGCCAAGGACCTGGGAATGGAGTTCCTCTCCATACCTACCTCGGCATCGCACGATGGCATCGCCTCTGGCCGGGCCTCGATCCGGAACAACAGCATCCCCATGTCTATGGACGCCAAGGTCCCTCTGGGAGTGATAGCGGACACGTCGATAATAGTGAAGGCGCCCTACAGGCTCCTCGCCGCCGGTTGCGCGGACGTCATTTCCAACTCGACGGCCCTGATGGACTGGGAGTTCGCCCGGCGATTGAGGAACGAGGAATTCTCCCGGTCGGCATGGGCGCTCGCCAATTACACGGCCCAGACGATGGTGGAGAACGCCGACCTGATCCGGCCCAACTTCGAGGAGAGCGTTTGGATCGCGATCCGGCCGATCATCATCTCGGGCATCTCCATGGCGGTCGCGGGCAGCTCGCGCCCGACCAGCGGATCCGAGCACATGTTCTCGCACGCCCTGGACATCATCGCCCCCGGCAAGGCGCTGCACGGCGAGCAATGCGGGGTCGGGTGCATCATGATGATGTACCTCCATGGCGGCGACTGGCAACGGATCAGGACAGCATTGTACAAGATAGGTGCGCCCACGTCCGCCAAGGAGCTGGGCATCTCCAAGGAGCAGGTCCTGGAGGCCCTGGTGACGGCGCACAAGATACGCAAGGACAGGTTCACGATCCTGGGCAACCTCGGCCTCACCTACGAAGCGGCGGAAAGGGTTGCGGAGATAACCAAGGTCATCTGAGCAGAAGGGATGGAAATGGTCACTATCACACTGATTGGAGAGAGACAGGCGAAGGAAGGCGTGGTCTTTGTCTACAAAGGCTTCGTGCCCGAGTGCCGGGAGTGCAAACTGAAGGCGGTCTGCTTCAACCTGGACTCCGGAGGGATGTACCGCATCAAGGGAGTGCGGGAGGTGCATCACGAGTGCAAGATGCACGAGGACGGGGTCAGGGTGGTCGAGGTGGAGAAGGTCCCGGTGCGGGTGTGCATCGGCCAGAAGATCGCGCTGGAAGGGAGCACCGTCACCTTCGACGAGGTGCGCTGCCGCAACCCCGGGTGCGAGCACTACCATCTCTGCCACCCCGTGGCGGTGGAGAGGGGGAGCAAGCACAAGGTCTCCACGGTCCACGGCGAGCTGCAGTGCCCTGAGGGCTTGAAAGTGAT